>JAWUXK010000077.1:0-15059 GCA_034111385.1 Colwellia sp.
AGGGATTAGCAATACTTGAGTTAATGATAAGTAATCTGCGACCACTTTAGCTGGCAGAGTGTGGCCAAGGTGAATTGGGTCAAAAGTGCCACCTAAAATACCAATACTTGTCATACGTTAAATCGCTTTGCTTGAGAAAAATTTGATTGGAGTATAATTAAGCATATTCATAATTTAATGAAAAGTTTTTCGTAATATCACCATGATAAAGTGTGATACAAAGATCGGCTAATAATATAAACGCATTAAACTCATTACTGGTTTTGCTGATTAGATCAATATCGGCCAATCGTGACATTGCTCGTTTAATATTAGCTAAACTTACATGCGTCAGGGCATGGTGATACAGCGGCTTACGTTTATCCCAAATTCGATATTCTTTATATAAATTATTTAGCGGAGAACCTTGTTCTAATTTATCTAGCATGGCATATAATTGGGTAAACTCTTTGTGAAATACCCATATTACTTGCCCTGCTGCGGTGCCTTCTTGCTGTAATTGATCTAGCATCGTTAAGCATTTTTTACAGTTACCCAGTAATAAAGCATCAATAATTTGAAAAGGGTTAAATTTGGCTTGCTTGATTACTATTTCTTCAGCATCGCTTAAACTGATTTGTTTTGTGCCAAACAGTAAAGATAATTTTTGTAATTCTTGCTCTAACGCAGGTAAATTACCTTCAAATAATTCAATTAATAATGACGTTAATTCGGGCGCTAAATTAACATTAGCTACTTTTGCTTGATTTTGCAGCCAGCTGGGTAGTCCTTTAGTGTCTATATCGTATAAAGGTAGATAACAACCTAGTTGAGTTAAGCTTTTAAACCATTTTCGATTAGCACTGGCACCATCAAGTTTAGGACCATGAAAAATAAAAACAACATCTTGAAGGGCCGAGTTTTGTGCGATAATTTCGCTTAATGCTAATAAAATTTTATTACCATTATCACCAATTTTTACTGTGGTAAATTCCACTTCAATGATACGCTGATTAGCAAACAAGCTTAATGATTGGTACTCGTCAATTATTTGTTGCCAGTCAAACTTGCTATCACCACTAAAACGAATAACTTCACTAAAACCTTGTTGCTGATTATGATTTTTAATCGTAGCGATACTATTATTTTTTTGCCAAGGTTCATCACCAAAGACCAACCACACAGGTATAAAGCCTTGTGTTAATGTGCGTAAAAGTTGGTTATGGTAAATTTTCATTTTAACTTATCGTTGAATCCTTGCCATATCACGTAAAATTTTATCTGCTGCAGAAGCTCTCATTTCACTGAGTAATAAAGAAAGCTCTCTAGATTTTGCTAAGGCTAGGTTTGGATCATCTTGGTAATCTCTATTTAACTCGAAGCGAAAGTTTTGCGGCTCTTCATTAGTAAAGCGTAATTGATAATGTACCGAATATATCAGTTCATATTCAGCGACTTGTCCATTTTGAAAAACTGATAATGTTCTTCTATCTAGCTTATCTGACATAATACGAAGTTCAGGTACTTGGGCATTTTTATGCTCGAGCACCTTCACTTGATTGTGGGATAAGTGCTGTTTTACTAAGCGAGTTAACTCGCCGTGAACATCGCTTGAAGTCACATACAAGGTTTGTAATTCATCGTGAAGTAAATAATCACCTCGCAGATGAAAACCACAAGCTGATAAAAGGCTTGCTAAGGTAAGTATTGTTAGCAAGCGTTTGCATGGCTTCTTGAGCAAAGCTAAAAGTGATTTGCCCATATTAGTTAGCCACAATGTTGAATATTTTGCCTGGTATATAAATGACTTTACGTATTGTTTTGTCAGCTGTAAATTTAACGACGTTTTCATCACTTAAACCTAACGCTTCAACCGTTTCTTTACTGGCATCAGCAGCCACTGTAATTTTGGCTCTAAGCTTGCCATTAACTTGTACAATGATTAGCTTTTCATCTTCAACTAATGCGCTGTTATCAACCGTTGGCCATGGCGTATTTTCTACGTCAGTATTATCGTTACCTATTGTTTTCCATAAATAATGGCACATGTGCGGTGTGATTGGAGTAAGCATTAATACAACGGCACGCAGCGCCTCAAACATAACCGCTTTATCTTCATCAGATTTTATTTGCGCTTTGCTTAGGTGATTCATTAATTCCATGATGGCGGCAATAGCGGTATTAAACGTATTACGACGACCGATATCATCAGTTACTTTAGCAATCGTTTTATGTAATTCACGACGTAGCTTTTTCTGATCAGCATTTAATGATAAGCCATTAAGGTCAATATTATTGCCCTGACAAGTCTCCACTGTGTCGTGTACCAATTTATAAACACGCTTAACAAAACGATGAGCACCTTCAACACCCGCGTCAGACCATTCTAATGTTTGTTCTGGTGGAGAGGTAAACATGATAAATAAACGTACGGTATCAGCACCGTATTTATCGATAACCGATTGCGGATCAATACCGTTATTTTTTGATTTAGACATTTTACTCATGCCTGCAGAAATGACTGCTTCACCATCTATTTTACTAATTGCTGAGGTGACAAGCCCTTTTTCATCCCGTTCAACGGTCACATCACTGGGTGCAATCCAGTCTTGTGCACCATTATCTGCTTCTCGATAATAGGTATCTGCGAGTACCATGCCTTGGCAAAGTAATTTTTTGTATGGTTCATCACATTCCACCAAACCAACATCACGTAATAATTTATGGAAAAAACGTGAGTAAAGTAAATGTAAAATGGCGTGTTCTATACCACCAATATATTGATCAACGGGTAGCCAGTAGTTTGCTTTAGCTGGATCAATCATTTGACTATCATCATTGGGTGAACAATAACGCGCGTAATACCATGATGACTCCATAAAGGTGTCAAAGGTATCTGTTTCACGGAAAGCCTCTTCACCGTTAAAAGTAGTTTTTGACCACTCAGGATCATCTTTAATCGGAGAAGTTACGCCATTCATGACAACATCTTCTGGCAATATAACGGGTAGCTCATTTTCTGGAACTGGAACGGATTCACCATTGGCAAGATTAACCATTGGGATAGGAGTACCCCAATAACGTTGACGGGAAACTCCCCAATCACGTAAACGGAAGTTAGTGGTTATTTTACCTTTATTTTCTTTGATTAACTTATCGCTAATGGCGGTAAAAGCAGCTTCAAAATCTAAACCGTTAAATTCACCTGAATTAACTAACGTGCCTTTTTCAGTGATAGCCGCTTTAGAAATATCGTCTTCTTCAGAGACTTCTATCACTTGAGTAATGGCTAAACCATATTTGGTGGCAAATTCATAATCACGTTGATCATGTCCCGGCACAGACATAACCGCGCCAGAACCGTAGTCCATTAAGACAAAATTGGCAGCCCAAACAGGCACTAATTCACCGGTAATTGGGTGGATAGCCTTAAAGCCGGTATCTACGCCTTTTTTCTCCATAGCAGCCATGTCGGCATCTGTGGTTTGATTGCCTTTACACTCTTGAATAAAATCGGCCAGCGCAGGGTTTTCATTCGCAGCGATTAAAGCTAATGGATGTTCTGCGGCTAGTGCTACATAAGTAACACCCAACAAAGTATCTGGGCGGGTGGTGTAAATATCAAAACTTTCTTGTTTACCTTCAACTAGGCCATCAACTTGGAAAGTCATCTCAACACCTTGTGAGCGACCAATCCAATTACGTTGCATAGTTTTTACTTGTTCAGGCCATTCGGTTAACTGATCTAAATCATCTAATAATTCTTGTGCGTAATCGGTAATTTTAATAAACCATTGCGGTATTTGTTTCTTTTCAACAATAGCGCCAGAGCGCCACCCACGGCCATCAACCACTTGTTCGTTTGCTAATACTGTTTGATCAACAGGATCCCAGTTTACCGAGGCATTCTTTTTGTACACTAAGCCTTTTTCATATAGTTTAGTGAAAAACCACTGTTCCCAACGGTAATAGTCTGGCTTACAGGTGGCTAATTCACGACTCCAATCATAACCAAAACCCAATGAGTTTAATTGGTTACGCATGTAATCAATGTTTTGATAAGTCCAGTTACCAGGAGCCGTTTTATTTTTTATCGCTGCATTTTCTGCAGGTAAACCAAAAGCATCCCAACCCATAGGTTGCATGACATTTTTACCCTGCATGCGTTGGTAACGAGAAATCACATCACCCAAGCTATAATTTCGAACATGGCCCATGTGAAGACGACCACTAGGGTAGGGGAACATAGCTAAACAATAAAACTTTTCTTTACTCTCGTCTTCAATCGCTTTAAATGTATTGTTTTCAGTCCAAAATTTTTGTACTGTGGATTCAATCGCTTGGGGATTATAAATGGCTTCCATCAATGGGTTCTCGAACGGTATGTTTGGGATTTATTAGTGCCATTATCTTCATCGTATAAGTAATGAAAAGGCACAGTAAATTTTAGTTTAAATTATCGCGTTAGAATACCTTATCTGGCTATAGCACGACAAGCTTAATTAAGTTTTATCATCAACTTTGGAAGGCATAGGGTATATACTTAAAGTGTGAACATAAACTTAGTAGTATTTTAGTTAATCAAGGAAATCATTATGACAAAGAAAAAAGAATATTTAATGGATGTTTATCAAAACCTTAGTGATTGGCTTGACGAGATGAAGGAAATTCAAAAGCCTCGGGTGGATGAATTAGTTAAACAAGCTAAATTATATGCAAAAACAGCTGAAGGAATGACTGAAGAGAAATTGACACAATTTGTTGATAATCTAACGTATGACCTGCATGATTTTTATCAACAAAACCAAAATGAAATTAAGCATTCTATCTATCTGAATTTATTAAATGAAAAAATGTGGGCTAGTCTTGCGCATTTAACAGATAAATCGCAAGTTGAATGGGCTGAATTGGTAGATGATTTTGAGCATGACGGTATTTATAAGGTGGGAGATGTCATCGGTTTTGGTGAATTAGTTTGCCAAGAATGTGATGAAAAAATTCATATCATGCATGCAAGTGAAGTTGCGCCTTGCGCCAAATGCGGTGGTAATAGTTTTACTCGTTTGCCGCTTGATCCTTAATCAACCGGATAACACTTATCATTGTTAGTAGAATAGTTAACGAGTACACTTGTGACATTGACTTTATAGTCTTTTAACGTATTAATTTTCAAGGATATCTATGATCACAACGTCTGCCTCCCCGTGCAAACTTACCCCTTCCCAACTGAGTTCTACTTTATCCGCCGCGCTTTTTTCTCAAAAGGGATGTCCCAGTAAAATAACGCAGCGTTTCGTGGGTCATAAAAGAGCTAAAGAAGCACTTGAATTTGGTTTGTCGATGAACTCTGTTGGCTTTAATGTATTCGCTATGGGAGAGCACGGCACTGGCAGACAAACCTTAATCAAACAAATGTTAACTGCCCTAGCAAAAGAACAATCTACCCCAGCAGAGTGGTGTTACATTAATAACTTTGACGAGAGTCATGCACCTTATAGGCTTTATGTAAACCCTGGAGATGGTAAACAATTACTTTCGCGAATCAATAAGTTTATTGATGAACTGATGGATTTGTTTCCTGAGATTTTTGATATTCCAAAATACCAAAGACAAAAATCAGCGATAGATAGGGACTTTAATCAAAAATATGATGAAGCTATTGCCAAGGTTGAAGAAATTGCACTGAAAAACAATGTATCGTTATATGAAGAAAATGGTGAAGTTGGCTTTTCACCTTTAGTTGATGGTAAACCTCTAAATGATAAAGAGTTTGCTAATATAGAAGAAACTGAACGAGCTAAATTTTATCAACTACTTTCAGAGCTTGAAGTGGTTCTTGCAGAGCAGTTACTTGAACTGCCTCTTTGGAAGCGTGAATCGTCAGATAAGCTCCGGCAGTTAAAAAATGAAACTGCCGAACAAGCGATTAAGCCTTATTTAACAGAACTTGAACAAGAATTTGCTAACAATCAAGGGGTGCTAAAATACCTTAGTAAAGTAAAAGCACATATTGTGGATGCATCGTTAGAAATTTTAGTTAGTGACGATGAAGATGTACCGACTGATAAAGAATTGCGCAAATTAATGGTTGAACGTTTTTTGCCTAATTTATTGGTGCCGCGTGATGTTAATGATGGGGCTCCGGTAGTTTATGAACAAAACCCTACGTATCAAAATCTTTTTGGTCATGTTGATTTCTCAAGCTTTCAAGGCAGCAGTTACACCAGCTACCGATTAATTCGCCCAGGAGCTCTGCATAAAGCCAATGGCGGATATTTATTGCTTGATGCAGATAAATTATTAACCCAGCCTTTAGTTTGGTCGCGCTTAAAACTTGCTTTAAAAACAGGGCAAATAACCATAGAAAACCCGTATTCTGAATTTAGCCAACCGGGTGCATATAGTTTACAACCGGAAAAAATTCCCTTACAAGTGAAAGTGGTGTTGCTGGGTGATGCTGAAATTTATTATACCCTGCAAGATTATGATCAAGAATTCACTGAATTATTTAGAGTGTTAGCAGACTTTGACCGTTATTTAGATAAAAGCGATGACAATTTACAAGCGTTTGGGAATTTAATGCGTCAACGTGCTTTTCAACATAATTACCCTGAAATTGATGATGAGGCAGTGCTAGAGTTAGTAAGGTATGCGTTAAGGCGGGCTGAGCATAAACATAAAATTTCAGCCAATATCGTGCAGGTCAATGACTTACTTGATGAGGCTAATTATTGGTGGAATAAAAGTGCAGCTAAAGGCAAGTTGACAGCTGAGCATATTGCGATGGCACTGGCGGCCAAAAAACGTCGTACCGGTCGATTAAGTGAAACTTGGCTTGATGAAATTAAAGAGCAACAAGTGTTAATTAGCACTGAAGGGGATTTTGTAGGCAAAGTTAATGGGTTAACGGTTTTAGAAATTGGTGATAGTGTTTTCGGTACCCCTGCTCGTATCACGGCAACTGTCTATGCGGGTAGTGAAGGCGTGACAGATATTGAGCGTGAAGTTGATTTAGGTAAGTCTATACACTCTAAAGGGGTGTTGTTGTTGACGGGGTATTTAGGTCATAAATACGGTCAAAACCTCCCTGTGGCTATTTCAGCGAACATCGCAATTGAACAATCTTACGGTCATATCGACGGAGATAGTGCCTCAATGGCTGAACTTTGTGCATTAATCTCAGCCATTACCTTATTACCTATTGATCAAAGTTTAGCGATTACTGGATCAATTAATCAACATGGTGAAGTGCAGTCAATTGGTGGTGCCAATGAAAAAATTGAAGGTTTCTTTCAACTTTGTAAAGACAAAGGGCTAACAGGAAAGCAGGGGGTTATTATCCCTAAGACCAATGTCATAAATTTAATGCTGAATAGTGAAGTGATTGAAGCGGTAGAGAATGGTAATTTTGCTATTTATGCCGTAGAAACAATAGACCAAGCATTAGAGTTATTGATGGAAACAACAGCAGGCACTATTAATAGTGCGGGAAGGTATCCTCGTAAATCTATTCACAGTTTAGCGTTACAAAAGTTATCTCATTTCGCCGAGTTACTTGAAGGTGGCGAAGAGTAAGCTTTTATTATTCTGGATAGTCAATAGTTGAATAAAAAACGGACATTCTTAAAGAATAGCCCGTTTTTTATTACCAATAACATACTGCTTTTTTACTTAACTTCTTCGCCCGCTGCTTGTTTGTCAGCATGATAAGAAGAACGAACTAATGGTCCACAAGCGGCATGTTCAAAGCCCATTTTCATCGCTTCTTCTTGGAACATAGCAAAATCATCCGGATGAACATAGCGCTCGACCGGTAAATGATCTTTGCTCGGTTGTAAGTATTGCCCAATAGTCAGCATCGTAACGCCGTGACTACGTAAATCACGCATTACTTGTAATATTTCTTCATTCGTTTCGCCTAAACCAACCATTAAGCCTGACTTAGTAGTAACACCTGGATTTGCCTCACCAAATTTTTTCAATAAATCTAATGACCATTGATAATTAGCACCCGGACGCGCTTTAGTGTAAAGACGCGGCGCCGTTTCTAAATTATGATTAAGCACATGTGGAGGATGCTGATTTAATATTTCTAGTGCTCTGTCCATGCGACCGCGAAAATCTGGGACTAAAATTTCTACTTTTGTGTCAGGTGACTGTTCACTAATTTCTCTAACACAATCAGCAAACTGTTGTGCGCCGCCATCTCGCAGATCATCACGATCAACTGATGTGATAACAACATAGCTTAAAGGCATACCTTTTAAACTTAATGCCAGTTTTCTCGGTTCATCTTTATCTACCGCTAATGGGCGACCATGGCCTACATCACAAAATGGGCATCGGCGTGTACAAATGTCACCTAAAATCATAAAGGTGGCAGTGCCGTGATTAAAACATTCTGATAAATTAGGGCAAGATGCTTCTTCACAAACAGAGTGTAAATCGTGTTTGCGTAAGTTAGCCTTGATTTTGTCAACACGTTCACTTGTACGAGGCAGTTTTATCCGTAACCAACTTGGCTTACGTAGCATAGTTTCACGTGTTGAAGTCACTACTTTAATTGGAATATGTGCCATTTTATCGGCATCACGTAATTTAGTGCCTGGGGCAACTCTGGTTGATTTTATCACAGTGTTATCTGCTGCATTCTTTATAGTAACGTTATTATTTGGCATTTGTTTACTCTTGCTTAAGTGATATTTTATCACTTTGAGGTAATCCTGTTTGATATTCTACGTTTGTGGAATCAAATAGGTCAATTAAATGTTTAACTAAGGCATTGCCTGCGCTTTCTAGATCTTGTGGCCCTTGTAAATCGCAAGTTTGTACCATTTCAAGGCCGGCGTATCCACATGGATTAATCCGTAAAAAAGGCGATAAATCCATATTAACATTAAGGGCTAAACCATGAAAAGAGCAGCCTCTTCTAACCCTTAAACCGAGCGATGCAATTTTTTTATCATCAACGTAAACACCTGGCGCATCAGCTTTAGGGTATGCATTAATGTTATAATCCTTGAGTGCAGCGACAATACTATTTTCGATTAACGTAACTAATTGTCTAATGCCTATTTTTCGTCGGCGTAAGTTAATCATAAAGTAAATCACTTGTTGTCCGGGGCCGTGATAAGTTACTTGGCCGCCTCTATCAACTTTAACTACTTCAATATCGCCAGGCAATAATAAATGCTCTGCTTTGCCGGCTTGTCCCTGAGTAAAAACGGGTGGGTGTTCTACTAACCACAATTCATCGCAGGTATTATCATCACGATTATCAGTGAAGTTTTGCATAGCATGCCAAACTTCACTGTAGTTCATGTTGGATAGCTGCCTAATTATTAATGAATTTTTCACTAAATAACCTTATTAAATTTCACTTTATTAAGTATACCGAAATTGTAAAGTCTGACAATTATAAAACGTAGCGAACTTGTTCAATAGCATTTAATGTTTTATAAATTTGTTCAATGTGGTTTTTGCTCGTGACGGTTATTGCAACCGACACTGACACATAATTACCTTTAGAGCTAGGGCGTAATTTAGGCACGTAATCGCCCGGGGTATGCTTTTGTATTTCAGCAATAATTAAATCGGGTAATTCATCGCAGGCGACACCCATCACTTTAAAGTTTAATACGGTGGGAAAGTCTAATAATTCATCGAAATGGGTTTTCATTTTTTACTCTACAAATACATAAGATAGCGAATATTAAGCGCTAGGGTAATAATCCCTCTATTTTATCATTAATAGATGTTAATAAAAACACCTAGCTATTTTCTATTCGAAAACCAAATTTAACAGTGACTTGAAAATGCGTTATTTTGTTCTTTATTCTGTGTCCACGAGTTTCGGTTACTTTAAAAGCAATCTAAGTTATCAACACTCTTTGACGTTTCTGATATCGCATTTTGAATTGCTTCTATAATGCTTGAAAGTAATAAGTACGTCAGGTTGATAATTTCACCATAGGTGAAAATAACTGGTTGTTATTAAAAAGGTATGATTAAATAACTGGTATTATTTACAGTGCTTTGGTTTGCTAATATGTTTTTATCTATACAACAACCTGAATTTTTGCCTATTTTTATTATCTGCTCGTTGTTAGTTTTATTATTAGTACTGCTCGTTGTTGTACGACAAAGTACACAAATAACAAAGCTACAATCAATGATTGAGCTTAATGCTAGTTCACAAAATAATGTCTTAACACAGTGTTTTGAAAGACAACAACTTCAACTTACAGGTATTTTTGAACAGAAAATGGCTGATTTGCGTATAAAGTTATTAAGGGAGTTGAATAGCCAGAAAGAGCAGCTTAATCAAACCCTTAGCCATAACCAAAACCAAACACTTGAACAGCTAATCAGTCACTTAAATAAAACTACACAAGCAAATAGAGAAGAGCTGAGTAGGTCGCTAATACAAAGTAGTGAGCAAATGACAAAACGGATTGATGTGCTTACTCAAGCGACTGACAATAGGTTACAAGAAATTAGCGGACAAGTAGAAAAACGCTTAGCAGAAGGCTTTGAAAAAACCACCAAAACCTTTAGTGACATATTACAACGCTTGGCATTAATTGACGATGCACAGAAAAAAATTACGGAATTATCAACCAATGTCGTGAGTTTACAGGAAGTATTAAATGATAAACGCTCGCGTGGCGCATTTGGTGAAGTACAATTAAATTCTTTAATTAGAAATGTATTGCCAGAAAAAAGCTTTAAATTACAGCACACACTATCAAATGGTAAAATTGCAGACTGTGTTTTGTTTTTGCCACAACCAACAGGTAATGTGGTGGTGGATGCTAAATTTCCGTTAGAAAACTACCGTAAAATGATGGACTTTGAACAAGGCGACTCTGATAGAAAAGCCGCACAACGTCAATTTAAAATTGATATTAAAAAGCATATTAATGATATTAGTGATAAGTATTTAATCGATAATGAAACGGCTGATGGCGCTATTATGTTTATTCCTGCAGAAGCTATTTTTGCTGAAATTCATGGTCATCAAAGTGATCTAGTTGATTTCTCGAATAAAAAGCGGGTTTGGTTAGCTTCGCCCACCACGTTAATGGCTATTTTAACTACAGCGAGATCAGTGTTAAAAGATGAGGCAACGCGTAAGCAAATACATATTATTCAAGCTCACCTGTCTGACTTAGCACAAGATTTTAATCGATTTAAAGGTCGATTTTCTAGTTTAGCAAAGCATATAGATCAAGCGGCAGTTGATGTGAAAAGAATCCATACGTCGGCGGATAAAATATCCAGTCGTTTTGAAAAAATTGAGCAGGTTGAATTACAAGAGGAAGCGCCAGTTGATGACGCTATTTCTAACGCGAGTTAATGACTACTTTGATAATTAATTATCGATATTTCAACTTACTTTAAAAGGCAACATTAATGAAAACGATAACCAAAAGTACAGGGCAGAAGTAGCGTAAATAAAATCCAAAAGCTTTTAATTTACTGTTGTTTTCTAATTGTGCAATGTCAGTAAGTTGATTACCTCTTTGCCAAATCCAACCGATTACAATGAAATAAAATAGCGACATTAACGGCTGTAGAATAGTGGTAAGTAGTTGAATAACCAGTCCAAATAACACATCAAAAAATGCGACCAAGGTCATGCTGGCTATTAAAACTAGGGTAGACACGAACCACGTTGCACGTTTTCTATTGATTTTTTTATCCTCAACTAAATATGAAACAGGTACTTCAGTTGAAGAGATTGTTGACGTTAACGCAGCGATAGATAACAAAGTGAAAAAACTAAAGGATACGATTAAGCCTGCTGAGCCCATAGAAGCAAATAAACTGGGTAAAATTTGAAAAATCAGTTGTCCTTCACCAATTAAATTTCCATCTCTGAAAACCTCTTGTCCGGCATGCTGAGCGACAAATAATGCCGGTATAATCAGTAACCCTGCTAAGAAGGCAATAAAAGTATCAAGGGCGGCAATAGACAATACAAGTTTGCCTATGTCTTGTCCTTTTTTCATATAGGAGCCATATACCATCATGCCACCAACACCAATAGAGAGTGAGAAAAAGGCCTGTCCCATCGCAGAAATAATTAATTTAGGCTCTAATACTTGGTTAAAATCAGGAATTAAATAGAGGGCAAGGCCTTCCTGTGCACCTTCTTGTTGCAGAATATAAATGACTAACCCAATTAGCATCAATAATAAAAGGGGCATTAATCGTCTAGACCAACGTTCAATTCCCGAATGAACACCTTGATGGATAATAAAGGTGCCAAATAAGATAAAAATAGGGGTGAAAATAATATTTCGTAACGTGCTTGAAGTTGAAAGCCACTTGGCCAAGTCAATAAACCCTAGCAGCTCAGATAAGGCACTTAGCGCATGAGCTAACATCCAGCCAGCAACAATAGTATAAAAACTAAGCATCATCATCGCGCCTGCTAAACCTATGATGCCGGCGTTACGTCCTGTTTTTTTAAAGCGTTCGCCACAAGCTTGTATCAAGGCATTTACCGGATTTCGTTGCGCTTGATTTCCAATATAAACTTCTGCATATAATGCAGGTACTGCCAATAGTACCGTCACGATAAGGTAAACAAATAAAAAAGCGCCACCGCCATTGTTTGCTGCTTGAGTTGGAAATCCCCAAATGTTGCCTAAACCAATTGCAGAGCCTGCAGCAGCTAATATAAAGCCAAGTCGAGAATGAAATGAGTCACGAGAACTAGCGGGAGATGACATAGAATTTATAATAATTAGCGATGATATTTATAGTTTGTGAGCTTACCGAGTAAAGTTGTCTGAGTAAAGTGAGGAGAGTAAGTATTAATTATTCACTTTTGTTACATATTAAGGGTGATTTTATCTCCGGAATTTATGTTATTATCTTGGCAAATTTTTTTACGTGTTTTTTTAAAAGAGCTTATTATGCTGCAATATAAAATTATCCCTGTTACTCCTTTTCAACAAAATTGTACTTTATTTTGGTGCGATGAAACGATGCAAGCCGCAGTAGTTGACCCCGGTGGTGATATTGAGAGAGTGATTGCCGCTATTGATAAGAATAAGTTAACGTTAGTCAAAGTGTTTCTTACTCATGCTCATATCGATCACGCTGGAGCAACGGATGCTTTATCAAAACACTACAATGTGGAAATAGAAGGACCCCATAAAGAAGATCAGTTCTGGATAGATAGAATAGAAGATCAAAAGCAGCGTTTTGGTTTTAAGCATGCGGAATTATTTACTCCTAACCGATTTTTGGATCAAGGTGATACGGTGAGTTTTGGCAATATCACGTTCGAAGTCTATTTTTGTCCGGGGCATACACCGGGTCATGTGGTTTTTTTCCATCGAGAATCTAAATTAGCTCAAGTAGGCGATGTGTTATTCCAAGGTTCAATCGGTAGAACCGATTTTCCTCGTGGAGATCATGCAACATTAATTAGTTCTATTCGAAATAATATTTTTCCTCTGGGCGATGATGTTCGTTTTATTCCAGGTCATGGCCCTATGGGTACGTTTGGTCAAGAACGCCGTAATAACCCGTTTGTAAGCGATTCAGCTGTAGGTGCAAATAGATAATATGGCTAGCTTTGTTTTTCGTGCGCAGCAACGCCTTAAAAAAATTGATTCAAGTAAAGTTTTTCAAGGCACTGTTATTGCAGTTATTTTATTATCTGCGTTATTAATTGGTGCTAAAACGCATAATTTATCACCGAATATTATCGCCACTTTAGCGATGCTAGATTTTGCAGTAACTATTTTTTTTGTAGTAGAAATCGTTATTCGCTATTTAGCCTTTCCTAATAAAAAGAAATTTTTCCATAGCGGTTGGAATATTTTTGACACCGTTATTGTCATTGGTAGTTTAATTCCAGCCGGTGGCTCTGGTGTACTTTTAGCACGCTTACTGAGGGTGTTTAGAGTTTTAAGATTAGTGTCTATGGTGCCAGAATTACGGATATTAATTAACGCATTGCTTAAAGCTATCCCTCGTATGGGATATATTGCGTTGTTAATGTTCGTTATTTTTTATATATACGCCGCAATTGGTAGCATGTTTTTTCATCCAATTAATGAAGTATTATGGGGCGATGTCTCAATCTCCATGTTAACTCTGTTTAGAGTAGCAACGTTTGAAGATTGGACTGATGTGATGTATGAAACCATGGCTGTGCATCCGTTAAGTTGGATTTATTATTTAAGTTTTATCTTTTTAACCGCTTTTGTTTTCTTAAATATGATGGTGGGTACAGTACTTGAAGTTATGAGCCAAGAGCATGAGAATTACCGTGCAGAGCAACATGGCGAAAGTATTGAAGGTGGTGAGCCTGCAAGTCGTGCTCAAATAGAAAAACTAGAGCACGAATTAAGCGAAATTAAAGCGCTGCTATTAAAACAGTCAAAGTCAAACGAGTGATAAAGTAACGGTAGTATAAAGTTGATTTATCTAAACTTTATACCGGAAAAACTTGCTACTCTGTTAGCGTAACAGCCAAAAATAAAATAAATTGCTATGCATTTTGTGATTTTTGGTAACGCATTATTATCGTGTCTAAGTGGTTCGCAAATGCTTGTCTATCACTTTGGCTTAAAGGTGGTGGCCCGCCAGTTTGTACCCCACTAGAACGCATGGTGTCCATAAAATCTCGAATATTTAGTCGAGATTTTATATTTTCTTTGGTAAATAACTCTCCTCGTGGGCTCAACGCGATGCCTAATTTTGTGATTACTTCATCGGCAAGCGGAATGTCTGAGGTGATGACTAAATCATTTTTTTCCACGCGCTTTACAATTTCGTCATCAGCAATATCAAAACCTGAACTCACTTGCATAAAATGAATTATTTTTGATGGGGGTATACGGATATGATGGTTTGCCACTAGGGTAGTGGTTATTTTTGTGCGTTCAGCGGCTTTAAATAAAATCTCTTTTATCACCACAGGACATGCGTCAGCATCAACCCAAATTTTCATAGTTTTCCTCATTAAATGTTACTATGGATTATCATAACGTATTCAATTGCAATTAATGTGAATAAATTAATTAAACCGCACTATGCTCAAATTTGGCAAACGA
>JAWUXK010000078.1:0-8235 GCA_034111385.1 Colwellia sp.
AGAACTACGTCGCGTTATAGAGCCATTAATTACAATGGCTAAAACCGACAGTGTAGCAAATCGTCGTTTAGTATTTGCACGCACACAAGATAAAGAAGTAGTTGGTATTTTATTTAACGAACTTGGTGCACGTTACCAAGAACGCCCAGGTGGTTATACTCGCATTTTAAAATGTGGTTTCCGTACTGGTGATAAAGCACCTATGGCTTATATTGAATTAATCGACCGCCCAGTAGTAGAAGATGCTCCTGAAGTAGTTGAAGAATCAGCAGAAGCTTAAACTTACTTTGTAGTAATTAAAAAACCGAGCTTAGGCTCGGTTTTTTGTTTTTATGATTAGATTAATAGCTAAAGAATATTACAAATAATATAAGCATAATGCTAATATAGGCAAGCTACGTTACTTGCAATTGAATATCATTAAAATAGCAGTTCATACTTATTTATAGTGTACCCGCTTGCGGATAGATGCTTATATTATGAAACGCAAAAGCCGTCTGAAATCTGCTTATTGTTCTTAATAAGAACTATCAGTGTAAAATAGCAATCTTTTAACTCTACCTGTTGAGCCTTTAAAATGTCTTCACGAAATCCTATTATTGCAATCACAGGCTCTTCTGGTGCAGGTACTTCAACAACTACTTCAGCATTTGAGCATATATTTAGAACGTTAGGAATAACTTCGATCAACGTGGAAGGAGATAGTTTTCATCGCTTTTCTCGTCCAGAAATGGATCTTGAAAAACGTAAAGCGAAAGAGGCTAGATCTAATATTAGTTACTTTGGCGATTTAGCGAATGATTTTGACGCGCTAGAAAAATTATTCGCATCCTATGGAGAGACGGGTAAAGGAATGATGCGTCGGTATTTGCACACTTTTGATGAAGCTGTCCCATATAACCAAATGCCAGGCACGTTTACTCCTTGGGAAGAGTTAGGTGAAGGTACTGACCTTTTATGTTACGAAGGTCTGCATGGGGGGGTGGTAACACCAGAGAATGATGTTGCTAAGCATGTAGACTTACTTATTGGCATGGTACCGATTGTAAACTTAGAGTGGATTCAAAAAATCGTTCGTGATACAAAAAAACGTGGTCATAGCCGCGAAGCGGTTACCGCGAGTATTGTTCGGAGTATGGAAGACTATATTTCATTTATAACACCGCAATTTTCACGCACGCATATCAATTTTCAGCGGGTTCCTACCGTTGATACTTCAAACCCATTTAGTGCTAAGACAATCCCTAGTTTAGATGAAAGTTTTGTTGTCATCCGTTTTCGTGAAGTCAAAAATGTCGATTTTCAGTACTATCTTCGTATGATTGACGGTTCATTTATGTCTAGAGTTAGCACACTGGTAGTGCCTGGTGGTAAAATGGGCTTAGCAATGGAACTAATCTTAACGCCGCTTATTCGAGACTTAATTGAGCGTAAAACACAGGCTAATAAACAACTTGATTGGATGAGTGATTTGTAGACTAATGCTAAACACTTGCATTTAGAAAATATTTACTCGGAATTAGTGAAAAGTTGTTTTATTTCTTTTGTTATTTTTGAGCATATTGACCGCTGTAACGCCTGATTAAAGTCATCTGTGTTTTTCTCGACAAGGTAATCATTTAGCATTACATTCTTTCGACTGAGTTTTGCGTGAAATAAATTCTGCTTACGAAAATGATGCTCAGAAATATGATAGCTTTGGGTTATGTCAGTTGAAAGAAAGCTATTCAAGTTATCAAATTGATCAAAGTTATAAATTTTATTACCTTGTTTATCTCGGGTCATACCTCTCACTCGATAGTCAATATCTATTACATCAGCATCAAATGCCTCAATAACCTGATTAAGCACTTTTAGTGGTGAGATAATGCCACACGTTGAAAGCTCAATATCTGCTCTAAAAATCGCTATACCGTCTTGTGGAGCATCTTCAGGGTAGGTATGAATACACAAATGGCTTTTATCTAGGTGAGCTACTATAGATTCGGTCTCAGTTACGTGCTGTGCTGGTAACTCTTCAGATATCATTAAGGTAACGCTTGCGCCTTGTGGCTGGTAATCTTGTTTGGCAATATTTAAGACATTACCCCCAATAGCATGACAGATTGTAGTCAGGACAGAATTTAGTTTGTTGGCACTAAAGCGTTCTTTAATAAAGCGGTTATAATCTAACGATTGATTACCGACATAATGCAACTTATATAAAGAGAAATGTAAACTCTTTGTTAAATTGTTAAAGCCAAACAAGGTGATTTCGTTCATAGAAACTTAATTGTTAATGAATGATTAGGCATGACTTATTTCACCATATTAACGGGGAAATCAGAGGGAAGGAAAACATTATGAATTTGAACTGAGTAAAAGACAAATTTCATTATCAAATAAATTTTTAATTAATGTAGCAAATTCTTTGATAAATTCACTTTGTGCTTCAGTCACTGGATTATTTAGTATACCGGATAAAATTTCGCCAAGATCATGAAGAATATCATCTACCTCACTGATAATAGCATTACGTTGATTAGCACTTAAGCCACTATTTTGGCCGCAAACTGAGATAACTTGTTTACTTAGTTCAATTTCAATCAAGTTTATTACAGTCTCTGAGCTACTTTCTGAAGCAATGCTATCTTCAAATAGCCCTAAATGCTCCGTTAAATATTCTATAATATGGATGTAACCTTCAGTATTGATAACCATAATGATTTTAAGAGAACCTTCCTGTGTAATAAATAGATCATAGCATAAATGGGATAGGTTTTTTGTGGTTAGCTAAATAGACACACAAGAATGAATTATCTCACCCATTGTTTGGTTAAGTAGGATTTGTACTATCAAATATCTTATCAGCTGAAGCGGCAACAAAGCCAGTGTAAAGTTCACCATTCGCTAATGGATAGCGTTTAGCAAATTCATAAAAACAACTTGGGATTATCAAGGATACATCTGAGAATTCAACCAACGCTTTGTCAGCAATAATGGATGACTGTTCTAATTTTACCGTTTCATCACCTTTAATTTCACCACCAGAGGTGTTCAAGGTAAAACCAGCATTTTTAAGGCAGGTATTCACGTCAATAATGTTGTCATAATTATCAAGATGATTAATGCTTATAGTAAAGTGATTAGCACGATAACCCCAAGCGGCTAACCATGCTGCGTATTCACTAACCGCTAATAATGCCTTGTAATCAGTTGAATTTATTTGCCATGGTCTACCGGAATAAAGAAAATTAGGTTGCTCGCTAATGTTAGCGGGCAGTTGATCAGTCAATTTATGAATGATTGCTTGGATCTCATCTGTAAATTCTTCAACTCGTAATTCACTGATAAACACCTTTGGCATAGTGGGTGTTGTATGTTCAAAATGTTTAGCCGTTAATTTTTTAGCAGAAAAATCATATTGACCGCATTCTGTATAGCCGATTGAAAGGAGGTGATTCGCTAACTTGTCTAAGTTCACCTTTTCGATGTTGAAAGTACGATAAGCAACATGATCATTAATCACGTCATTGCCATTGCCAAGTAGTTGGTGGATTTTTGTTGCCGAAGGGGTTACTGCTATATACTGTTGCCAAATATTATTAAAAAGCCCGGTTACTGTAGCTGTCATAATTATTCCTATAGAGTTACGTTAATCTAAGAAATGAGTACTTATTTTCCAATTTTTCGTTATGCTGTATGAAAAGGGATATCTCTATATAGTTTTGATTAATATATTAAAGTTTAATGCCATGGGTTAACGTAGCAGGTAAGGATACTTTATCTGCTTCAACAGAGGCTACCGGATAAGCACAGTAATCAGCGGCATAAAAAGCACTCGCTCTATGATTACCACTAGCGCCTATTCCACCAAAAGGTGCAGCACTACTGGCACCGGTAAGGGGCTTGTTCCAGTTAACAATACCTGCACGAATACGTTTGAAGAAGTGATTGTATAAATCTGTGCTATCACTGAGTAAGCCAGCAGATAAGCCAAAGCTCGTATTATTGCTTTCATTTATAGCACTATCAAAGTCAGTATATCTATATACCTTTAACAGCGGACCAAAGTACTCTTCATCAGGTACCTCATCAACGATATTTGTTACATCAATAATGCCGGGTGAAACAAAGCCTGTTTCCGGCTCAAGGTGGGTTAATTTAATGATTGAACTAGCACCTAAATCAAGTAATTTTTGTTGAGCGGAGACTAAAGTTAATGCGGCATCCTCTGAAATCATTGAACCAATGAAAGGCTGCTCTTCATCGTCATAGTAGCCAATAGTTAATGCCTTAGTGACTTCTATTAGCTTGGCTAAAATAGCATCGCCTTGCTTGTTTTTTTCTAAAAACAAGCGACGAGCGCAAGTACAACGTTGACCTGTAGTAATAAAGGCTGATTGGATTATATCGTGAACAACAGCCGTTATATCACTAACATCTTTGACGATAAGTGGGTTATTGCCACCCATTTCTAACGCTAAAATTTTACTCGGTTGTCCGCCAAATTGTTCATGTAAAAAATGCCCTGTAGTTGAGCTACCAGTGAAAAATAAACCATCAATCATTTTGTTTCTTGCTAATGCTTTTCCGGTTTCTACTTTACCTTGAACAAGATTAATTACACCGGCGGGAAGTCCAGCAGATTGCCAAATTTTAATCACCTCTTCTGCTACTTTGGGTGTGAGTTCACTTGGCTTAAATACGATAGTATTACCGGCAATAAGGGCTGGCACAATATGACCATTGGGTAAATGCCCAGGAAAGTTATAAGGCCCAAACACCGCAATAACGCCATGAGGCTTATGACGAATAAAGGCTTTGGCTCCGGGCATGGGATTTTCAATGGTACCGGTACGTTGCTTATAAGCATCGAGAGAGATAGTAACTTTACCTACCATAGCGGCGACTTCGCCTAATGCCTCCCAAAGAGGCTTTCCCGTTTCTAGGGCGATGGTATTGGCTAACTTTTTTTTATTTTCGCTAAGTAATTCAGCAAATTTTTTTATGATAATAACCCGCTCATCAAATGGGCTCGTTGACCAACTTTCAAAAGCTTTTCGTGCACTAGAAATTGCCTGTATCACTTGTTCGGGGGAGGCGTCTTTTCCTTGCCAAATAACCTCGTTACGTGCTGGATTTACCGAGTAAGCGTCATGGCCTAAACCTGCTTGCCATTGACCATTAATAAATTGGACTTTATCTGAATAGTTAGTAGACATATATACTCCTATTAATTTCAGGTTATTAGTTACTAATTAGGCGAACCCAGTCTCCTTGTTGTACTTGTAGTGCTTGTGCAATGTTGCTAGTAATGACCACTTGATTTGTCGTTTTACGTAGGGTTAATTGGGTTTGTGTTGCGCGGAAATTTTCAATTTTTGTATTGCATATGATGTGTTTTTGGGTGTTTTCATCAACCTTTATGTCATTAATTAGTACTTGATATTTATGGCTATCACGAATCGTTCTAATTTGTTTTAGTTCTGCTTCAACGGTGGGGCCTGCATCAAAAATATCAATATAACCTCGGCGAGAAAAACCTTCGGCTTCAAGTAAACGAAGAGCAGGTACGGTATTTTTATGCACCTTGTTAATGACTTGCTGAGCTTCTTTGCTGAGTAAACTGACATAAACGGGGTATTTAGGCATTAATTCAGCGATAAAGCTTTTGTTACCTATCCCCGTTAAATAATCAGCCTTAGTAAACTGGATAGATAAAAAGTGTTTTTCAAGCCACTCATAAAAAGGAGACCTACCTTGATCATTGCTAACACCACGCATTTCAGCAATCACACAATTTGCAAAGCGGTTAGGATGTTCAGCCATAAACAAAAATCGACAACGAGATAAGAATCGTCCGTTACCATTTTGTCGGTGGCTTTCTTGAAGAAATAAAGTACAAATTTCAGTAGCACCAGTGTAGTCATTACATAGCGCGAGGGTTTCAACGGTATTGTGAATATTTAATTCACGTGAGCTATGTACAACCTTTCCTAAGTGATAGTGATAAAAAGCATTATCTAAACCAACAGAGGCAGCGATACCTGTAGTGCCAACAACTTGGCCAGTTTGGGTATCTTCCATAACGAATAAATACCCTTGATTACCGGCCTCACTAATTGTTAAGCGAAAAGATTTCTCCGAGTGACTAATACGCTCTTTTAACATAACTTCGTTAACAGGTAATGAAGTAAAGCCATAACCTGAATCAATGGCGATTCGATGTAAATCGCTATAATCAGTCATTTTAATAGGGCGGATAATAATCATAAATAACTCTCAATACTTAAAACATATCTGAGTAACTCTTACCCATAAGTTTATACATAAAAGCTACTTTAGATAGTAAACAGCCTCTTTATTTTACATCGTTAATGAAGCCACTGCTTTTTCAAAACACGCCAAACCTTCTATAATGTCTTCATCAGGAATAACCAATGATGGAGCAAAACGAATAACATTTGCCCCTGCCACTAATGTCATTAATCCTTCGTCCATTGCGGCATCTAAAAACTCTTTAGCCTTACCTTGATATTGTTCGTTTAATACGGCACCAATCAGTAAACCTTTACCTCTAATTTCACTAAATACATTGTATTTACTATTAATTCCATTTAAACCATCGGAAAAAAGTTTTGCTTTAGCTTTTACACCAGCAAGTACTTCCGGTGTATTGATGGTATCTATGACAGCTTCAGCAACAGCACAGGCTAGTGGATTTCCACCATAAGTACTGCCATGAGTCCCCACTTTTAAATGCTCAGCGATATCATTAGTGGTTAGCATAGCGCCAATAGGGAAACCACCACCTAAACCTTTAGCTGAAGTTAATATATCAGGTGTGACACCGAGATCCATATAGTCATAAAGTTCACCTAAACGACCAGCACCCGTTTGTACTTCATCGAAAATCAACAGTGCATTATGTTTGTCACATAATTCGCGCAAGCCTTTAATGAACTCTGTTGTTGGCGACACAATACCACCTTCGCCTTGCAATGGTTCAACCATAATTGCACAGGTTTTATCTGAAATTAATGCTTTAACGCTTTCTAGGTCGTTATAATCGGCATGCTCGATGTCACCTGGTTTAGGTCCAAAACCATCAGAATATGCCGATTGGCCGCCAACGGTTACGGTAAAAAAAGTACGACCATGGAAACCTTGATTAAAAGCGATTACTTGCGTTTTATCACTGCCGTAAGTTTCTAATGCCCAACGACGTGCTAATTTTAAGGCAGCTTCGTTTGATTCAGCACCAGAGTTAGCAAAATAAATTTTATCAGCAAAAGTTGACGCGACTAATTTTTTGGCTAAACGCAGCGCAGGCTCATTGGTCATCACATTGGATACATGCCAAATTTTTTCGCCTTGCTCTTTTAACGCCGCAACTAAAACGGGGTGAGAATGCCCTAAACAACTAACGGCTATGCCGCCCGCAAAGTCGATGTATTCTTTATCTTGTTGATCCCACACACGAGAACCTTCACCACGAACAGGAATAACAGCAGAAGGTGCATAGTTTGGCACCATTACCTCATCAAATGTGTCGCGGTTTACAGGAAAATGTTCAGGCATTTTAAAAGTCCTCTTTGATTTGTGGGTTGTTTATAACGTAATAACTAACTTAATCTTTAAGCAAAAAAAATTCTAGCATTAAAAATAAGTTAGTGGATAAAGTAGGTAATAAGTATGACAGAATAAAGCAATATTGTCTTATTTTATGACTCGCAGCCTATTGAAAACAAAGGGTTGAAGGTTTTATCCAAATTTTCTGTATATTTATAGATAGTTAATAAATTAATCAGAAGATATACAGTTGTTCGTATGAAAGTGTTTGCTTAATGAATTATACGGCGTGGGTAGTTTCATAAATAATCAAAAATAACTTTACTCAAATGGACTGAATTTAATTAAATTTTAATTTTATGTGGTCAATATCACTTTTTTCTAATAAAGAAATTTCTTCTTCACTCAATTTTACAGTCTCGAATAAAACCTTTACTTCATCATCATTAATTAAGTTAGCCTTAATTAAACTACGATAATTTACATACACTTTTGCTTTCGCAACCACTTGAGCAATTGGAGACATTGCATCAATATTCTCACTATAAGCTAAATCAAACATCGCTTCAGTGATTGGGAGTCTAACAAAATTCATTAGTTCTATTAAGTCAGCCGATAATTGACTACTACGTAAAATAAGTTGCTCTAATAATAACTCGGGTGAATTCGTTATTTTAACTA
>JAWUXK010000079.1:0-17731 GCA_034111385.1 Colwellia sp.
CAAACGTATAGTAAAATTGAGTCCAACAGTTACAGTGACGCGATGCCGATAAAGCAATTAATTAATGATTTGAAAGGCTCAAAAATAAAGGATGGTGACTTTGCTTTTACCCATAACCAGTTTGAAATTGGTCACCGCTGGGGAGCTTTTGAAGTAGCCCTTTTTTGGCGTTATGATTATTTTCTGACTTTTTCACCCGATACCGCATGGTTATTTTATTTGGATAATAATGTCGATTCAAATAATAGCAATCCACAAACGAATCTTGAATTGAAAAATTATGACGTGCGTTTAAACGCAAATCATATTGAATCTCAAGGCGCGGCTATTGGTTATAGTTTTTATTTACTACCTGAGCTGGCGGTAAAAACACGACTCAATTATTTTAATTCTTCAGATATGACAAAGGGATCGTTATCGGGCAACATAACTACGTCAGCAGATGATTACACTGGGACTCTTAATTTAGATTATGCCTATAAACACGATAGTTTATTAAACCGTGAAGAAGAATCTATATCAGGACAAGGTGTGGGTTTAGACATCGATATCTTTTGGCAAGTGACCGATAAGATGTCTTTCTATGTTCAAGGTCGTGATGTTTTTAGCTATATTGAGTGGAGCGATGTAACGTATACTGAAGCCACCGCCATTACTGATCGCGTGAGTTACGATGAAGATGGCTTAATTAATGTTATCCCTAATATTTCGGGTATTAATGGTTATCGTAACCAAATTCAAAGACTGCCAAACCGGTATTTATTTGACCTAAACTATCACTTAGAAAATTGGCAACTAGCAGTACAATTGTATCGATACGAGAATTTAAACTTTCCGCGCCTTAAGTTCGGTAGTAGAGAAAAGGTGATAAATTGGCATGTTGGATACGACTTAAAAACGAACGCCATAGAATTTGGCGTTGAGCATAGCAATGTTAGCTTTAAGATAAAGTCAGAACAGTTGGACTTTAGCGAAGCACATGATTTTGCATTAAGTCTGAGCGTTAACTATTTAATAGAATAGTCAAAACTAATTGGAACATTATTTTAGTTATTAAAAGAAAAAGTCGAAGGAGAATAAGTCTCCTTCGACAACTTTATTTACTCTGCAATATATTCAACAACTTCTAAGCCAAAACCAGAGAGTGAGTGGTATTTAGTTTGTGAGCTTAGCAGTCTCATTTTACAAACACCTAAGTTAGACAAAATCTGTGAGCCTACGCCAACATTACGCGAACCTACATGACGGTTTATTTCTTTAACCGTTTCACCCGCATCAATTTTAGCGTATTTTTCTACGAGGTTAATTAATTCCATTGGTGACTCATGTTTGCCTAATAAAACTAATACACCGCCTTCTTTGGCTATTTTCTCTAGTGCATTAGCCATTGGCCATTGAGCAACGCTTTCACGTTGACTAAATAATAAGTCTCTAAAGGTATTTTCTAAATGTACGCGCACTAACGTTGGTTCGTCTGCTTTTATTTCACCTTTAGTTAACGCAAAGTGCGCTTGACCATCTATGGTGTCTTTAAATACAGTTAAATCAAATTCACCAAATGCTGTTGGTAATTTACATTGTGAAACACGTTCGATGGTTGTTTCTGTGGCGTTTCTAAATTCAATTAAATCGGCAATAGTGCCCATTTTAATATCATGCTTTTTAGCAATGATTTCTAAATCAG
This sequence comes from Colwellia sp., assembly GCA_034111385.1. Taxonomy (GTDB): domain Bacteria; phylum Pseudomonadota; class Gammaproteobacteria; order Enterobacterales; family Alteromonadaceae; genus Colwellia. The sequence continues at coordinate 1,685 of JAWUXK010000079.1, forward strand.
GACGGCGCGCCATCGTTCCGTCTTCATTTAAAATTTCAACAATCACAGCCGCAGGCTCAAGACCTGCCATTCTTGCTAAATCAACACCCGCTTCAGTATGACCTGCACGATTAAGCACACCGCCATCTTTAGCAATTAACGGAAAAATATGTCCTGGTTGAACAATATTTAAATGGGTTGCATCTTTAGCTACAGCAGCAAGCACTGTTGTTGCTCTATCTCCCGCAGAAATCCCCGTAGTTACACCGGTTGCAGCTTCAATAGATACGGTAAAGTTTGTGCTGAACTGAGCATCATTTTTATCAACCATTAAAGGTAACTTTAAGGTTTCACAGCGCTCTTGGGTCATTGGCATACAAATCAAACCACGCCCATGCGTTGCCATGAAATTAATCGCTTGTGGCGTTACCATTTCAGCCGCCATGATGAAATCACCTTCATTTTCTCGGTCTTCATCATCCATCAAAATAACCATTTTACCTAAAGCAATATCGTCAATTATTTCTTGTGGGGTATGTAAATTCATTCGATTCTCTTTGATTATTTGTTTGTATTTATTTTATAAAGCCGGCTTTGTGCAATAAAGATTCTGTCACATTTGACTTAGGCTCATCGGTAGCACTTTCTTTCGTTAGTAAACGTTCTAAATAACGCGCGATTAAGTCAACTTCTAAGTTCACCTTAGTGCCTACTTGATAGTGGGCAAAAACAGTTTCTTTTACGGTATGGGGTACAATCGTTAAACGAAATTTCTTTTCGCCAGCGCTTTCACTTAGCGCATTAACCGTTAAGCTAGTACCATCAATGGTAACAGAGCCCTTTTCAGCAATATAATGAGCAATATCACTCGGCATTGAAAGCCAATATTCTATACTATTGCCATTATTAGTGATGGAAAGGATTTCAGATATTCCATCAACATGGCCTGAAACCATATGCCCACCAAAACGAGTGCTAGCTAACATCGCTTTTTCTAAATTAACCGACATGCCCACACCGTAATGAGCAAAACCTGTGCGCTTTAAGGTTTCATTAGAAACATCAGCACCGTAACTGTTTTGATCAAAATCAACCACCGTTAAACAAATGCCATTGGTGGCAATTGAATCGCCCAGTTTGACATCACTCATATCAAGGTTATTGGTGGCAATTACTAAACGTGCTCCTTGCGCATTTATGTTAATCGCTTTAATTGTGCCAACTGCTTCGATTATTCCGGTGAACATATTACTTCTCTAATTAAGTGTTTTTTGTCAAAGTCGCGGTAATACGAATATCACGGCCTACTAGTCTAACATCTGTCATGGTTAGCGATTTAGTTTTCGATAAGGCAAGAATGTTCGGCATCTCAACCAAATTTTTTCCATCGCCTCCCATTAATTTTGGCGCTTGATAAAGTATCAATTCATCAGCCAAATCTTGTTCAATAAAAGCCCCGGCTAAGTTTGCCCCCGATTCAACTAGCACATCATTAAAACCACGTTTAGCTAGCATCATTAATAACTGAGTTAAATCGACCTTACTCGCACCCGTATTATTTTTAAGACTTGGTAACTGTACTTGTTCTACAAAATGAGGCCACTCGTTTAAGTTTTCAAGGGGATGATCATTTAAAGTGCTGATAATTAGTATGGGTGAATTAACCTTAAAAAAATCTAAATCGGGTGTTAAGCGATTTTGACTATCAATAACAACCCGTACTGGCTGGCGAATATCATCTTCTTTATAACTTTGCTGTAACTCGCCTAACTCCGACCAACGCACGGTCATTTTAGCATTATCAGTTAAAATAGAGTCAGCACCTGAAATTATGGCACAGCTTTTAGCTCTGATTCTTTGTACGTCTTTCCTTGCTTCTGGCGATGTTATCCACTTACTTTCACCATTTTGCATGGCTGTTTTGCCATCTAGACTTGCGGCAAGCTTTAGTCGAACATAAGGTAACTCTTTAGTCATTAGCTTAATAAAGCCAATATTCAGCGCTTTTGCTTCACTTTCAAGTAAACCAAACTCCGTTTTAATGCCCGCCTCTTCCAACATGGCTAAACCACGACCAGAGACTTCTGGATTAGGATCAACCATAGCAGCGACAACACGTATAACACCTGCATTTATTAATGCTTGAGAGCACGGTGGAGTTCGGCCAAAATGGCTACAAGGCTCTAACGTAACATACGCTGTTGCCCCTTTAATTAAATTGGGATTATTTAGCGACGCATCTGCCAGTGCATTAACTTCTGCGTGCCCTTGCCCTGCTTTTTGATGGAAGCCGGTGCCAATAATTTGTACTTTCCCAGCGCTGTTATTAACTAATACACAGCCTACGCGAGGGTTAGGTGAAGTAGTGTATTGGCCTTTTTTGGCTAATTGAATAGCGAGCGCCATGTATTGGTAATCTTCTTGGCTAAACACGTTACTTCCTTGGCTCTGTGCTTTTTATCGTTTTTTGATCAGACTTATTACCTCGGCTAAGGCTTTCTTTACCTAATCGCGCTATTTCATCGGCAAATTCACTGATATCTTCAAACGATAAATAGACTGAAGCAAAACGTAAATACGCAACTTTATCTAATTCTTTCAGTTGAGCCATTATAAAATTACCTAGCATTTCGCTGGTAACCTCTCGCTCTCCTGTGGCACGTAATTGTGATTTCAATTTATTGATTGATAATTCAACTTGCTCTGTGCTCACCGGTCTTTTTTCTAGTGCGCGACTAAAGCCACTGCGCATTTTGTCTTCATTAAAAGGTTCACGCGTACCATCACGCTTAGTAATACGCGGCATCACTAATTCTGCACTTTCAAAAGTAGTATAACGTTCATGACAGGCTAAGCATTCACGACGACGGCGAATTTGATGGCCATCAGAAACCAAACGAGAATCGATAACCTTGGTGTCTTTTGCTCTACAGAAAGGACAATACATTATTTACCTTTGAACATTATAAATTGTATGCGATAAGTGAACAGTAATAATACCACTGCAAGCCTGCATGCTACATTTGCCAAATACTTTTCTTCTGAACATAAAAATGGCCGCTAATTGCGACCATTTTAATATAAATTCACCTATAGTAGTGAATTAGTTTATTGTTCAGTCACTATTTTTGATAAACAGGGAAACGACTACAAAGCTCAGAAACTTGACCTTGAACACGAGCAATTACCTCTTCATTGGTAATGTCATCTAAAATGTCACAAATCCAGCCTGTTAGCGTGTTAGTTTCTTCAACACCAAAACCACGACGAGTGATTGCAGGAGTACCAAGACGTAAACCACTCGTAACAAACGGAGAACGAGGATCATTTGGCACAGAGTTTTTGTTAACAGTAATGTGTGCTCTACCTAAAGCCGCATCCGCATCTTTACCGGTAATATCTTTATCGATTAAATCAAGTAATAACAAGTGGGTGTCTGTACCATTGATACAACTTTATAACCACGATCTTGTAATACACTAACCATCGCTTTCGCATTGTTTAACACATTTTGCTGATATTCTTTAAACTCTGGCGCTAATGCTTCTTTAAAAGCTACCGCTTTAGCCGCAATAATATGCATTAATGGGCCACCTTGACCACCAGGGAAAACAGCACTGTTTAATTTTTTGTAAACAGCTTCGTCATCACAAGCAGAAACGATTAAACCACCACGAGGGCCAGCTAATGTTTTATGTGTAGTTGTAGTCACCACATGCGCATGTGGTACTGGGTTTGGATAAAGACCTGCAGCAACAAGGCCGGCAACATGAGCCATATCAACGAAGAAGTATGCGCCAACGCTATCGGCGATTTTACGCATACGCGCCCAATCAACAATACCAGAAAAAGCAGAAAAACCACCAATGATCATTTCAGGCTTATGTTCATTCGCTAAACGTTCAACTTCATCATAATCAATATCGCCAGTTTCAGGGTGAAGGCCATATTGAAACGCTTCATATGACTTACCTGAGAAGTTTACGTGTGAACCATGAGTTAAGTGACCACCGTGAGCTAAGCTCATACCTAGTACTTTTCCGCCAGGCGTAACTAACGCTTGAAAAACTGCTGAGTTTGCTTGCGAACCAGCGTGTGGTTGCACGTTAGCGTAAGTTGCACCAAATAACTCTTTCGCGCGATCAATGGCTAGTTGTTCTGCAATGTCAACATACTCACAACCACCGTAATAACGTTTGCCAGGATAACCTTCAGCATATTTGTTCGTTAATTGTGAACCCTGTGCTTCAAGTACACGTGGGCTACAGTAGTTTTCAGAAGCAATTAGCTCAATGTGCTCTTCTTGACGTACAACTTCGTTGCTCATCGCTTGATAAAGTTCAGCATCAAAATCGGCAATATTCATATCACGAGTAAACATGTTTTTTCCTCAAATAAGCAGCCAAGGTGGCTGCAAGTTCTGATTGTACCCTTAACTATACAATTAAGAGCACCGTACAATAGTGGGTACTAAAATTAATGCCGCATATTCTGCCTGAATTTGCTCAAAATGTATATGACAAAACTTTCAATTTTAGTCTATTTTGACTTGTCTTATGCTCTCTTTGTAGGTTGAGAGAAATAAAGTAGTCATCGGTGTATACCATTGAAAACTTTCATCAATGACGACACCCCACACAAATACACTAACTTAGCGCTAATACTACTGTTTCAGAGCGTAACTTCTTAGCCATTAATAGCACTAATATAATTGTCATACTGATAGTCACTAGACTGGTGAAGCCTATTAATGCCCATGATACGGGTAAACCTTTAAAAAGATCTTCCATAATAAGTGACTGCCCAGAGATGGGTAACCAATCTAACCATTTAGGCTTGTCATCAACAAACATCATAACCACTGGCACCATCGCTGGTAGCATAATAATCATAGAAACCATTGATTGCGCTTCTTTAAAGTTTTTGGATTGAAAAGCAACGAACAACTGTAACGCTGAAGCAAAAAAACAAATGGGTAATAGTAAGAGTATTAGTGCCGAAATAGTAAAAGCATCTAAACTAAAACTGGCGCCAATTTTGGTTAAATCAATAAACCCCACCGAGAATGTTGTTAAGCTTAGGGTTAATAAAACGCCGATACAGGCAATCAAGCTGGCACAACAGAGTTTAGCCGACACGATTTTAACCGTACTCACGGGTTGGCATAGTAACATTTCTAGCACATTTCGCTCACGCTCACCTGCACTAGTATCTATTGCCACGGGCAAACCTGACATGAAAGCCGCCATTAATACATACAAACCCAGCATCATTGAGATAATCATCGCATTAGAGTTTGGCAATGAAGTATCTTGTTCTATAATTTTAACAACTTGTAATAGTCGTACATCAATGCCACGTACTAATAACCGTTTATAACCAATGGCGCGTGCATAATGCATAATAGTGTTTTTTATGCGTCGAACAGGTGATAAGTTTGCTTTGTCGCTGTAATCCGCACTGAGATAAAGTTCAATCGGCTTACCGTCTAACATATTTTCATTAAACGTTTCAGGGATGGTCAACGTTAAATTACGCTCATCCCAAATCGCTCTTTTATTACTAGGCACATCCTTAAACAATAATATATTTTCATCTTTCAATGCGTTAATCAGCTTTGGCGCATATTCTGCTCCTGAAATTTTAAAATAAATAGCAGGCGTTTCAACAGCTTCTTTAATCATCACTTTCGACATTGCAAATATCATGACTGGTGCCATTACCGCCATAGTCATGGCCATCATCATCGCACGTTTATCTCTAAATGCTTCCTTCAGCTCTTTACTGAGCAAAGCTTTAAACTGAATCATGCGACAACCCTTTCAACTCTGCGTTAAACAACGCTTTGAACTGGCTTATGTTTAAAGTCATTATGCGGCGACTCCTTCATCTGAGCCAATAATTTTAACAAACGCCTCTTCTAGCTGAACTTCACCCGCTAATTCACACAACTCTTTCGGTGTGCCTTGTGCCGCTAACTTCCCATTAGCCACAATAATTACCCGATCGCACAGTGCCGCAACCTCTTGCATGACATGTGACGAAAACAAAATGCAGTGACCTTTCTCTTTAAAGCGAGCCAAATAATTACGTAAAACACGCGTACTCATTACATCTAGACCGCGAGTTGGCTCATCAAGAACAAAGTTTTTAGGTTGGTGCACCAGTGCTTGCGCTAAGGTCACCTTCATCCGTTGACCTTGAGAAAAGCCCAATGTTTTTCGATGTGCTAATTCCGTCATGTCTAAATCATTAATCACCGCTTCAATGGCCTGATGTTTAGCATTACCTGTTAGGCCATGAATACTGGCAAAATAATCAATTTGCTCATAAGCAGTTAAACGCTCATACAAACCAAATTTATCAGGAAAAATACCTAAACGTGCTCTAGCGGCAAGGGGATTATCAACAACATTAATACCATCAATAGTGGCACTACCGCCATCCGCTTTAAGTAATCCATAAAGCGTACGTAAACAGGTGGTTTTTCCTGCACCATTAGGGCCTAAAATACCGGTTATTTCACCATCATTCGCAGTAAAAGATAACCCATCAAGCGCTATGACGGGGCTTTCTTTCTTTTTAAATAAACTTTTTTTGGCGCCACCAAACGATTTACATAAATTATTTACTTCAATCATTAGTCCGCCATTCCTTGTTGTTGTGGCAGAGACTCAAAAGTCGCCGTACCACCATTTAGGTTAGTCATAAAAGATTCATTAGGTATGTCATCTAAACAAGATTCATCTAGTGATTTTGGTGTAAGTGAGGTTAAAAATTCATTAATTAAGTCGCTAGCACAAGTACTCAATGCAACCGTATGCGCTGCATTTTTTACGATCACATGATGGCTATTTGGCAAGGACTTAGCACTATATTCTCCATTGCTTGGCGGTGTAACGGGATCTAAATCACCTGACAAAATGAGTGTTGGAATGTTAGCCGTTACAGGGTCATAGAATGTATCACTAGGATGATATTTAGGCCACACAGAACAAGCCATTTTGAAACTAAAGTGACTGTCATCGCCGCCAAAGCTATTGTTTGCATCTTGTTGAAAGTCCGCGGGGGATATTCGAAAAAAATCTTCATTACAAGTGATGTTAAACAATAAACCAATGTATATGCCTTGCCCGCCTTCTGATTGTGCAACTAACCCTGCCAACGGCATATAATTACCTAAATAGGCTTGATGAATAATCAAAGGCACCAATGAACGTGTAGCGACTGAGTATAATTGGCTTCGAATGGTTCCCAATAATTTGGCCTTACTGATCACAAACTTTATCTGTGTACCTAAGCGAGGATGAGTAATATTTACCTGTGCATGTGCTTTCGATAACCGTATTAGTAACGTTTTAAATTCTTGTTCAAGCTGAGGAAATGCTTGCTGACAACTTGGCTCCTTTTGACAATTAGCCAATAATAAATTAAATGAACGTGCGGAACTTTGTCCAAATAAACCGATAGGCACTTCTATTGGTCCAACACTATCTAATACAACACTACGTAAAGATTTTGGAAACATGCGCATATAAACAAGCCCTGCACGTGTACCATATGAACCGCCATAAATATTAATTTGCTTATGTTCTAGCGCGACACGCACCACGTCAAAATCTCGAATGGCATTTTCGGAATTATATTGACTCAAATCTCCGGTCAAATCTTTTAGACAATCGTTAATGTCTTTTATAGAGAAGTCTTCTGGCGTTAACGCGTAAACATTTTGCTGTTCCGCATCTTCACATTGTAAGGGATGTGACGCGCCCGTTCCTCGTTGATCTACCAATATCAAATCACGTGTTTTACGCACTTCGTAAAATACATTTGATAAACCCGATGCTAATTCTGCAGCTGCTTGCCCAGGACCACCAGCAAGAAACATAAGTGGAGTTCTAGCATCACTGTTATCTATAGCAGGTAATACTACAAAATTTATCGTTATGTGATCACCGTCTACTTTATTATAGTTTTCGGGTACTTGTAATTTACCGCACTGAACTTGCGCTTTAATACCATCCACATGGCAATTATCCAGAGTAAATTGCTGATTTTGACTATTAGCATTAGCGATTACTAATAAAGTAAGCAATGAAATAATCAACACACTTTTTATCATTTTATCCATCCACTTAGCTTTTTTTACCAAATCAATTGGTATTCTATTTGATATTCCCCCCCTTTAGAATGTAAATATTTATAATTAGCCATTCACAAATGCCCTAATAAAAGATAAGGTTTAGTTATTAACTTCCTCCCTAAGTAGCAAAGGACCCCTCATGGATATTAATCAGTGGGTAGATGAGTTGTTTGAAGTGTTTGACGAAGATAAAGATGGTGTAATAAACCGTTCAGAATTTGTTGAATTAATTGATGTATTACTGCAGGACAAAGGGCTTCGCATGTGCGAATCTATTTTCAATCGCTTTGATACTAACCATAGTAATTCTATCTCTAAAGATGAATTAAAGATCATGGTGATAGAATTAGCGTTATAAGTTGAGCTGTTTTCTTCGTAATGTATTGTAGCTTTCTAGTTGGGAGCTACAACTAAAAGAAGATTGATACTCGAATAGCAATTTTTCAAACTAAAATTGAGTGCTATAAACTAAAAAACCTAACATAACGTTAGGTTTTTTGTTTTTTCATCATTTATTTATGGTGCCCCGACCCGGATTTGAACCAGGGACACGAGGATTTTCAATCCTCTGCTCTACCAACTGAGCTATCGGGGCATAGAATCATATTCTTATCAAAGAACTATGTTCAAAGTTCGCGTATCATAGCTAGAATTTTATAGGCTAGCAACCGTTTTCTACTACTTTTTAAAACCTTAGCAAAAAAGCCTAATTAAAGTTCAAAATCACCAAAATCCAGATCACTATCACAGCTAACTTCAGATTTAATTGGCGGATCTAATAATGAAGGTTGCTCTGCTTCATGAACAGATTCTAATAAATTTATTGCTTCGACTTCTTTCTGTTTATCTATACTTGTTGCTTGGCGTTTTTTTCTTTGAATACAGCGTTTAATCACTTTTTGCTTGTTATCATTATCTAGATTTATCCAATCTTGCCTTTCGTCACGCGAACGCATACAGCCACGACAGTAGCCTTTAACATTTGACTCGCAAATGCCCACACAAGGGCTTGGAACATCAAAAAATTCTAACTGCACTTACACTAACCACCGTAAAATAGAAATGCGCTGTAAGTTAAGTATAACTTATCAGCGCATTATTTTATTATTGATACTAAAATTTAGGCTAGCTTGTCAGTAGCAATATGATAATCGGGATCTTCAATTACATTGACTTCGACTAAATCCCCTGCTTTTTTAAGTAATAGCTTACACTCTATACTCAAGTGCCTTAAGTGTAAGGTTTTACCTTTAGCTAAATACCGCTCAGCTAATGTGTCAATCGCTTCAATAGCCGAGTGATCCGCAACACGAGAACGTTTAAATTCAATAATAACGTCATTACTGTCTTTTTCTACATCGAATTGCTCTAAAAAAGTAGACACTGAACCAAAGAAAATTGGTCCTGTTACTTCATATACGGTAGAGCCTTCTTCATTTGTACTACGGCTCACATTAATTTGCTTGGCATGCTCCCAAGCAAATACTAATGCAGAAACAATCACACCAACAACAACCGCAATAGCTAAATCAGTAGCAACAGTAACACCCGAAACTAAAATAATGACGAAAGCATCAGCTTTTGGCACTTTGCTTAAGATACGAAAACTTGACCATTCAAAAGTACCAATCACCACGATAAACATTACACCTACTAATGCCGCAAGCGGGATCATTTCAATTAAGCCTGAAGCAAACAAAATAAAGCCAAGTAATGCTAAAGCTGCGGTAATACCTGATGCGCGACCTCGACCACCTGAATTCACATTGATCATCGATTGACCAATCATAGCACAACCACCCATGCCGCCGAAAAAGCCTGTCACTGTATTAGCCGCGCCTTGAGCGATACATTCTTTATTTCCGCGACCACGTGTACCAGTTAGCTCATCAATTAATGTTAATGTTAATAACGATTCAATTAAACCAATTGCAGCTAAAACTAATGCAAAAGGAAAGATGATTTTTAAGGTTTCCAATGAGAAAGGAACATTAGGGATAGAAAATTGCGGTAAGCCACCAGCAATTGACGCTGCAGGGTCATTTGTCATATCACGAAGAAAGTCAACCACTGTACGGGTATCAAGTCCTAAACTTTGTACTAAAACCGTTACAACAACAATAGCCACTAATGATGACGGCACTGCTTTTGTTAATTTTGGTAAAAAATGAATAATAGCCATGGTGAGTATAATAAGCCCAGCCATAATCATCATAGGCGTGCCTTGTAGCCATTCAAGTTCACCCGCGCTATTGGTAACTTTGAATTGTCCTAATTGCGCTAAGAAAATAACGATAGCTAAACCATTTACAAAACCTAACATCACCGGGTGAGGGACTAAACGAATAAACTTCCCGAGTTTAAATATACCCGCCATAATTTGAAGTATCCCCGTGAGCACCACGGTAGCAAATAAATACTCCACTCCGTGTATGGCAACCAAGCTCACCATCACTACTGCCATAGCGCCTGTTGCGCCAGAAATCATACCAGGACGACCACCAAAAATAGCGGTAATTAAACCGACCATAAATGCAGCATATAAACCGACTAATGGTTCAACACCTGCAACAAAAGCAAAAGCTACCGCTTCAGGTACTAAAGCTAGTGCTACAGTTAGACCCGACAGCACATCATTTTTCAGGTTTGACGCCTTACTTGCGTGTAATTCAAACATTTTTATCTCATTGGTTATAGTATTGCGCTGTATTGCTTAGTAATACATACGCGAGGTTTGCTGCTAATAGCTAGCTGTAAATATAAGCGACTATTAGGAAACATAGGGATTTTGAGGGCGAAAATACTACAGGTTTTATCTAAAAAAGTCAATATTTGCAGGTTATTGCAACGAAATAAAAGCACTGTATTTTATCTAAAGAAGCTAACACAAAAACAACTACTTTAGAGAGAGGTTCGGTAATTAAATAAAGTAATGTTTCTAAATTAGAGTTTACGTTATATGATAATTTCACCTTGCTCTATAGAGAAGAGTTTATGAGAAAAATAATCGCATTATCTATTTTATTTTACCTGTTGAGTGCTTGCAGTCATAAACCGACAATTTTCATTGATTTTAACCAAGAAACAAATTTTAAATTATTTCGCAGTTATCAATTTAGTCCTCAAGTGAATTATTCAGTTGACGATAATCCCATCATGATAAATCGCATACAAAACGCAGTAGCCTTTAATTTAGCCAATAAAGGTTTAAAAAAACGCACCTATGTCGACGTGAATAGTGCCGATTTAACCATTTCTGTTACCTTCAACCAACAAGAAAAAGAAAATAACTCTTTTTTTAGCATTGGTTTAGGCACATCCAGAATAGGTAGCAACGCCAGTGGCAGTATTGGTGTTAGCACGAGCATTCCAATAAATACCGAAGCCAACATAATTACTACTATAGAAATTGATATGAACAATGCAAAACAGGCCGTTTGGCATGGCAGCGATAGCTATGAAACAATTGGATATATCACTATCGAAGAAACAAACAAGGCCGTCAATGAAACAGTAAATAAGTTACTGGCAAACTTTCCACCGCCAACAGCATTAAAAGTGAATGATAAAAAATAAACAATAACAAAATCATACACGTTAGAATAATGCCATTGGTAAAAACACTTTATAAATTAACGTTTGAGAATTTTAATGTATTACACTTATTATAAATCCCCTTTGGGTGACATTGCGTTAACGGCGAATGATGAAGGTTTAACTTCGTTAACCTTTATTGACGGGAAATCTGAAATAATAATTCCTAAAAGTTATCAAGAAAATGAAGATAAATTTATCCCTGTGTGCCAACAGTTAACTGAGTACTTTAGCGGTAGTCGGAAAATATTTGACCTACCACTAGCGGCAAAAGGGACTCCGTTTCAGCAAAAAGTATGGCACGCTTTATGTGATATAAAACAGGGTGAAACTAAAAACTACGGTTGGTTAGCCAAAAAAATCAACAACGAAAAAGCAGTAAGAGCAGTTGGTAGTGCTAATGGTGCTAACCCTATCGCGTTAATTGTACCTTGTCATCGTGTAATAGGCTGCAATGGCAAACTAACAGGTTATTCGGGTGGTTTAGCGTTAAAAGCTAAGTTACTAATGCATGAAGGTGCCTTATTTAAACCATAAGCATATAGAAGCTACTCACACGAAGTTTTTTGAGAACACAATTTAATTCACTGTATTTTAGAGAATAAAAATAAATACAAATATGTCCCTTGATTCATGAATTAATCAGCCGTTTTGTTGGTGAAATTGTTATTATGTTAAGTGAATATGTTTTTCAGGAAAAATATTAATGCAAATTATCGTTATACTCGCATTAGCATCGTTAATGTGGCTTGTTTGGCAGTTAATTAAAGCTAAGCGTTTTACCCGTTTTAAGCAACAAATAGAAGATGAGTTAAAAGATAAAGTTATTGAAAGTATTAAAGAAGAGTTAAATAACAATCGCAGTTCAACATTCCCCAATAATGATTGTCATCAAGCCGCAACACTTTTTTATTGGTGCCAATATAAAAGCCGCATATTACATGCGGCTTTACAAAGAGAAATAATCACAGAGCAATGGCTAAAGGATTCAGGTAATTTACGTAATGCCCAACATTTATTTCATGTTGAAAGACAGCATTTACAATAAGCCCTGCTCCCTAACTAGCTTAGTCCGTGTTAAGGGTAATCGCTTGGTGCGTATACCTAAACTTTAGCGAACTGTAAATCCCAAACACCATGACCTAAACGCTGACCACGATTTTCAAATTTAGTTAACGGGCGAGAGTCTGGTCTTGGCACATAATCATTACTTTGAGATAAATTATCATAACCTTGAGCACTTTGCATATCTTCTAACATGCACTCTGCATAATTTTCCCAATCAGTCGCCATATGAAAAATACCGCCTACATTAAGCTTTTGACGTATGGTTTCAACAAAGTCTGCTGAAACAATACGGCGCTTATGATGCTTTTTCTTGTGCCAAGGATCAGGGAAAAATAACTGAACAGTTAATAAACTATTCTCAGGAATACAATCAGCCAAAATTTCAATGGCATCATGTTCGAAAACCTTCAAATTAGTGACGCTAGCCTCAACCGCTGAAGCAATGCAAGCACCGACACCTGGTTTATGCACCTCAACGCCAATAAAATTCAAGTGCGGTGCAGCTTTAGCCATTTCAACCAATGACTTGCCCATACCAAAACCAATTTCTAGTACTACGGGGTTATCGTTAGCAAAAAGAGTTTTAAAATTAAGTAACCCATCACTATGGTTCAGCCCCATAGTTTGCCAATGATCATTTAAAGCCCGCTCTTGCGCTTTAGTTAGTCGACCTTCACGTTTAACAAAGCTACGTACTTTACGTATGTATTTACCTTCTTGCTCAGCTTGTTCTATGGTTTTATGTGTTTTTTCAGGTTTATCTGTCATTTTATCTAATCTTTTAACTCGAAACTGTTAGTTTACATATTACTGATTTGACTATTATTCATTTATGATGAAAAGCTTATTCAGCCCACCAAACATCATAAAGTTCACTTACTGCCACTGATTTTGCACCATTGTCAGTTAACCACTTTTCAACTGCCGAGCGATTTTCATTCGTACATGAACCTAATTTTTGTGTACAAATTAAACCATGCCACAAGCTATCACCTTCACCCCCAAAGCCTAGGCCATTAGGTTGTATAACTTCACTAAAAAACTTATCGATAAATGCATCAAGCTCATCGCTAGTTATGTCTTCATTTAATTGCCAAGCAACATCAAAACCTAACTCTTGAAACTCATCAACTCTTAGTTTTTTACGCAGTCGTTCGCTTCGATTTTTTGCATCAACTTTCATGGCATAGCCTTATAAATAATAGTACTAAAAATAATTGGCGCTATTATACAGATATAGACCCGCGCAATAAAACAATTTTATTCAACCGTAAAGTCAAATCAACGGTAAAAGCGAAACATATTTTGAGTACGTGAATATAATTAGTTACACTGCCTCATGATCTTAAAAATGCAGTTTAGAAACCATTAATACACCAATTCAATCAAACCCATTACAAACAATAAACATATCACCAGAGTCAGCTAAACAATTTTCGACCCTAGTGATTGATTGGTATCACCATCAAGGTAGAAAAAACCTACCTTGGCAGCAAAATAAAACCCCTTATAGCGTTTGGGTTTCTGAAATCATGCTACAACAAACTCAAGTAGCAACTGTAATCCCCTATTACCAACGTTTTATGGCCAGTTTTCCAACCATAGAAAGTTTAGCTAACGCCGATGAAGATAGTGTATTGCATCATTGGACGGGTTTAGGCTATTACGCCAGAGCGCGTAACTTACATAAAGCAGCTCAACTCATCAACAGTCAATACAACGGTATTTTTCCAGAAGATATAGCACAGGTTATTGCTCTACCTGGTATAGGCCGTTCAACGGCGGGGGCTATTTTAAGTTTATCGCTAAACCTGCATCACCCTATTTTAGATGGTAACGTGAAGCGCGTATTAGCACGTAATTACTTAGTAGAAGGCTACACTGGTTTAGCTAAGTTTGATAAAACATTGTGGCCAATAAGTGAAGCACTAACTCCCATTACTGATACTGGTTATTATACCCAAGCCATGATGGATTTAGGTGCCACAGTTTGTAAGCGCAGCAAGCCTACTTGTGAGATTTGCCCATTAAAAACAAGTTGCTTAGCATTCGCGAGTTCTCTGCAAGCTGATTTTCCTCAAAGAAAACCAAAGAAAAAAATCCCTGAAAAACAGACAATCATGGTAATCCCTAGAATAACAACAGCAACCAACGATGAGGTTTTAATGGAAAAACGCCCTCCTACGGGTATTTGGGGAGGTTTATGGTGTTTTTATGAGGTAAGTGATAAAAGTAAAATCCCCTCTTTATTAGAATCTTTAGGCTTAAAAAACGAAACAAAAAAAGATTACCAACAAGAGTTAACAACTTTTAGACATACCTTTAGTCATTTTCACCTTGATATTTCGCCTATAATTATTGACTGTATACAAATAAAAACTGATGCGCTATCGCAAATTAATAGCAAAGAAGTTAGCGAACCCAGAAAACAAAAATGGTATGATTTACGCAGTGAAGCGAGTGTAGGTCTAGCAGCATCAACAAAAAAATTGATTAGCTTATTGCAAAACAATTAACGCCAACAATCAATCGCAGCAACAATTACTTAATATTAATACAATAAGAGAAAATTATGAGCCGTACAGTATTTTGCCAAAATCTAAAAAAAGAAGGTGAAGGATTAGCTTTTCAACTATATCCAGGTGAAGTGGGTAAGCGAATTTTTGATAACATTTCCAAAGAAGCTTGGGGACAATGGCAAAAAAAGCAAACCATGTTAATTAATGAAAAGAAAATGAACATGATGAATGTTGATGACCGTACTTTCCTAGAAAATGCTATGGTTGCCTATTTATTTGACGGTATAGAACCAGACATAGAAGGCTATGTTCCTCCTGCTTCAAAATAACGTACCATTTGATTCAAGTATTAATTTAATCAAATCGAATAAAAATGAATACTTTTTGAACTAGTGCTAACTTTACCCGCATTAGTTCAATCGCTTCAAGCAAGCCAGTTAACACTAAAAACATTCACTTTTGTAGTCAAATAAACAGCAACCAGCATAAAAAAACCGCAAACAAACCTTTTTTATAAAAAAATCATAAAAAACAGTTGACGAACAAAGCGAAAAACAGTCTAATGGCGCCCGTCTTAACGAGGTAACGAAAACACTTCGCAAAAAGATGCCCCGATAGCTCAGTTGGTAGAGCAGAGGATTGAAAATCCTCGTGTCCCTGGTTCAAATCCGGGTCGGGGCACCATTTTATAAGTGTTGATAGTATTATTACTGTTAACACGGTGCCAAGATAAATAGTTCATAT
>JAWUXK010000080.1:0-14645 GCA_034111385.1 Colwellia sp.
TTTTTTTGTATCAATAACTAAAGTTAGTGATTAAGCAAAAACGCCTTGTAAAGGTGGTACAACTTGTTTCTTACGGCTAAGAACACCATCAAGCCATACTTTTCCGTCTGTAGTAGCTTCACCAAAAGCCTCTAATGACAAGTTGTCATTATCACTTACCACAAGAAGCTCAGAGCCTTCTTTCATAATATCGGTTAATAACAATAATACCGTGTGGCGATTTCCTTCAGCTTTTAGCTTAGCGATGTCAGCTTCTAGATCAGCTTTCATTTCATCAAAAATAGCTAAATCAATCACTTCTAATTGACCAATACCAACAAGGTTACCGTTCATGTCAAAGTCTTTAAAGTCACGCAATACTAAATCACGTACAGGAGTACCATCAACTGCAGATTTAACTTTAAACATATCCATACCTAACTCTTTAGGATCTTCAATGCCTGCAATTTCAGCTAACGCTTCAACACATTTAATATCGGCAGTAGTACAAGTAGGAGATTTGAAAATCACGGTATCGCTTAAAATAGCACACATCATAGCGCCAGCGATATTTTTAGGAATTTCAACGTTATGGAAGTCATACATCATTTTAATAATAGTATTAGTACAGCCTACTGGGCGTACCCATATTTCTAATGGTGTCGAAGTAGTAATATCACCTAACTTATGATGATCTATAATGCCTAAGATAGTTGCGTCGTCAATATCATCTGGGCCTTGAGTACGCTCAGAATGATCAACAATATAAAGGCTTTCACCAGCGTAGCTAGTTTTCAATTCAGGTTGTTCAAAACCAAACTTATCTAAAATAAATAAAGTTTCAGGGGTTAACTCACCTAAACGAGCAGGAACAGTTTCCTCGCCTAACGTAGTTTTTAAATATGATAATGCAATAGCTGAACAGATAGAGTCTGAATCTGGAATTTTGTGACCAACAACATAATTTGGCATAAGTATTACTCTCCTTAAATTTTTGTGTATTCTACCAAACTCTTTACAGATTGGGTATATGGCAAAAAGTCTAGTTAAGACCATTATTTAGTAGAAATAAGTTTAAAGGTTTTTAACCGATTGTTTAGCAATGAAAAAACACAAGCCCCAGAGTGAAGTTAAGCTGAATTGTTGTATTTCAATTATGAGAAAAATAACTTTTTGAACTAATCTTAGGGGTGTGCAAGTGATTTCGGCTTTAAATTTACTGATATTTATACTGAGTTCAATAATCAAAGCATAGAGTGGTGGTGGGTAAAGTCATTTGAATTTTTTCTGAAATGCGGCACGTTGAATTATAACGGGTACAAAATAGGAGAAAATGATGTTAAAGAAACTGCTTCTTTATTCACTTTTGGTCATATTTATTGGTACCGTGACCCTATTCAGTTTAGACGTTTTCATGCCTTCAGAATCTTATGCTTTTCGACAAGTCAAAAACATTGCGCCAACCATTGATAACCAATTATTACCTATCAACAAACATATTAGCCTCAGTGTTAGACCAACAGAATCCTTTAATTTTCCAATTAAAATAGGCCAACATGGCCCTATAAAAAGCTTATATTCCGGTGACATCCAATATCCATTTTATTGTATGACCGTTGATTCAGGTTTAGGGCAACCTTTAGTTGATAACCAGTTGGCTTATGGCGTTCCTATCTATGCAGATATTTCACAAGCAAAAAAAATTATTGGTTATTCAAAAGATTGTAGTATCGCAACTAGTATTCAATTTTATGCTTTAGACGTTGTTGGCAAGGTAACCAAATTAACGTCGTCCGTTCTCAGCTACAATAGTAAAAATGAACAAGAAAGAGTATTACTAAGAGTAGAACAAGGAACAATTAATCGTTTTATATATACCATCGTTATGCCCATTAGTATGGATGAAGTGGGTCAGCGTTTAGCCAAATCAAAATGGAATGAGCGTTTAATTTTTCAATTTAATGGTGGCTCAGGCATAGGCTATCGTCAGGGCAAACAAAGAGCTAAACGAGTGATTGCAAGGCAATGGCAACAACTACTCGATGGTTACGCTGTTATTAGCTCTAGTGGTAATAAAACCAGCTACACCTACAATATGTTATTAGCGGAAGATACTGCGCGCCGAGTAAAAAAACAGTTTGTTAGTTTATATGGTAAGCCTTTGTATACAGTTGGTATAGGGGGCTCAGGTGGTGGTTTAGCGCAGTATTTAATTGCGCAAAATAGTACCGGAATTTTAGACGGCTTGATTCCTCTTTATTCTTATCCAGATATGATTACTCAAACGACTTACGCATTAGATTGTGATCTATTGAATAATTACTTTACCTTTCGAGCGAAGAAAAAATCTCGTTGGCTTGATTGGCATAAAAGGCAAACGGTGGAGGGCATGAATGCGCTTAATAATTTTCCTCAACGGACAGGTTATTTACAACCAGTTAATCAAATTATGTCTGGGTTTGTGCCTTCATTGCCTAGTGGTAACAGTGAATGTATTAATGGTTATTTCGGCTTATCAAGTTTTATTAATAACCCAAGGCAAGGTTTTTTAAGGGATCTATTTCATCCTGATGTAGTTAAAGACGTTAATTGGAGCTTTTGGCAAGATTTAGTTAGTGTGTTAGGTAAGGATAAACAAGGTTTTGGATTATCGACTTGGGATAATATAGGGGTTCAGTATGGCTTACTGGCTTTGAAGGAAAATGCCATAACAGTAGATGAATTTATTGATCTCAATAGCAAAATTGGTAGTTGGAAGCCACAAATTGAGATGAAAGAAGAACATATCTTGTTACCTTTTGGAAGAAAAATGCCGCTATGGTTATCCTTGTGGGGCAATCAAAACATCACGGAAGTAACGGAAGGGATAGCTAATAGACATGGAGGCTCAATTAATGCCATGCGGGCTGCATATCGAGCTGGGCAGGTTTTTATTGGAAAGATTACCCTGCCTGTTATTGATGTGCGTCATTATTTAGAAGATGATTTAGATATGCATCATGTCTCTGCTTCTTTCTTTTCTAGATTAAGAATCACCGAACAAAATGGGCACAGCGATAACCATGTCATTTGGATTTCGAATAAAGATTACAATCCCGCTGTTTTAGCTTTTAAGGTGATGGATGAGTGGTTATTAAGCTTACGAAACAACCCGAATTTGTCAACGGTAGAAGCCAAGCCTAAGGATTTGTCTGATCAATGCTTTTCCGCTAAAGGAGAGGTCTTTTTTCAAGGGAAAAATAGTTGGGATGGGCAATGGAATAATAAAAGCGAAGGAGGCTGTCAAAAAATATATCCAATGTTTAGTACTAGTCGAATTCAGGCGGGTAGCACGTGGTCTGGTGACATGTTTAAATGTCAATTAATGTCAGTAACGCGCGCAATAGCTCAAGGTATGTATGAGCCTGTAAATATGGATATCTATCAACAAAAACTGGAAAAAATATTTCCTGATGGTGTCTGTGACTACAATCAAATAGATCTAGGACGCCCAAGTGATTTATAACACTATAGATACAGTAAAAAATAGCAACTAGGTATGTTGTTAGGTTTTACTCTATTTATTGCACAATGAAATTTATAGTCATTATATCGACAATAACGGTTTCGGAGATTGCACTAATAACGTATTCAGAGGATGAATAAATGTCTCCGTCTTTGTTTCCCAGAGCTATACTTATAACGTCAGGTTTTTCATCATGGATAAGAATGACTATCTTCTTATCTAGCGAAATACAGTCAATGGTAATTGCATCAGCTTTTATACCTTGATTACGCAAGGTCTTATCCATTAGGCCCATTACCGTATCGATATTATCAAATTTGCTATGAAACAAGTCACTTGCCTTAGCGACAATCTCGGATAAATCTTTGAGTGTACCTTTCATTATTGAGCCTTACAGGTGAAGTGAAATAAACACGGAAATATTACGCCAGATAATGCATCACAATAAAGTAAAAAGATATATTTTCTATGCTCAATTTGTATAAGTCATATTGCTGAACTATCCTAAAATAGTTCTTATATGTTTATTTGGAAATGGTAAGGCAAAGTACTCAGTCGATTGAATAAATACAGTTTACTGCGTAATGTAAAAACTTCAAAGGCGAATGGAATGGCATATGTATCCGGCTTTAATCAAGATATTTTTATAAGCTACGCTCAGGTTGACAATGAGCCGCAATATTATAGTGGTAAAGAGGTACGTTGGGTAAGCTACCTAAAAAAACAATTACAGAAACGCGTAGACCAAAAATTAGGGCGAATATCAGACTCTAAAATCTGGATGGACTTAGACGACTTGGCTGGCAACGATGCAGTCACACCTACCATCAAAACAGCTATAAACACTACTGCAGCCCTGGTAGTTGTTCTGTCTGATGGCTACCTCAAATCCGAATGGTGCAAAGCTGAAATTAGAGATTTTGTGGAAGCTGCAAATACCGAAGGTCGCTTGTTTGTCGTTCATCTTGCCGATATCTCTATTGAAAATCGGCCAGAAGAAATCGGTGATCTCATTGGTTTTAGTTTTTTTGATAAAGAACTAAAGGCTGAACTTGATCCTTTAAGTAGTGAATACTCTAAAGAACTTTTAAAGCTAAGAGAAAAGTTAGCCGGAAAATTATCAGAAATGCAGGAAAAACGAGAACATGGGCATGCGTCTTCATGTGAAGAGTCGATTTCTCCTGCGGTATTTCTAGCGGAAGCAACACCAGATATGGAAGAGTCCCGTAATACGTTGGCAATGTTTATCGAAAAACTGGGTTATCGTGTTCTACCCTCAAGATTATACCTTCGAGGAGCGCAGGAATTTGAACAAATGCTTGTTCAGGATCTGGCTAAATGCAAATTGTTTGTTCAATTATTAGGTGCTTACGGCACACCTCGCACAGATGAATTTCCAGATGGCTATGAAGGTCTGCAACTTAACAAAGCGATAGCTGAAAATCTCCCAGTTCTGCGTGCTTATGAACGAGACACATTTAATTTTGATAAGTTAAAAAACGAGCATCGCGAGTTTCTTGAGGCCAGTGATGTAATGGCGCAAGATCTAGAAGAATTAAAAGTTGCTATCAAAGATAAACTTAAAGATATTGCTTTACGGGAATCAAAACCTGTAACAGAAGATTCTGGGGATAAACCTGTTTTTATTTACACGTTACAAAGCGAAACTAGCGCTGCATTTCAAATACGTGATCGACTGGTGGAGCAGAATCTAGACTATGAAATAATCGTTGATGAAGAAGAATCACTTGAAGAGTTAGCCAGTATTAGGGATTACACCGGTTTGGTTCTCGTATACGGGGAGTGTTCATCAGGGGTGTGGATAAAACAGAAGATGCGTACTTTTAGAGAGTTGAGGTTAGCTAAGCAACCTACCCAACCAGCCTGTGTATTATATTTTGACCCACCCGAAAAACGTAATGAATTATTAGCTACACCACCGCCATTTTTTCACACTATTGATAGTACTAGCAATGAAGTTGAGTTTGCGCAATTCATTGATGAACTTCAACAAATCGATACCACGTTATGAATTCTTCCTCAAAGCTTAAAGACTTAACTCAACCTTACCCAGGGCTAAGACCTTATCTACAACATGAGTCTGAACTGTTTTTTGGACGAAGTGAACAAATTAATAAAATGTTAGGTCGATTAGAAGATAGCCACTTTCTTGCTGTTGTCGGTGGAAGTGGATCGGGAAAATCTTCATTAGTTCGGGCTGGCCTTCTACCGGTACTTAAACAAGGCTATCTTCTAGATGCGGGGGTCGATTGGAAATTCATTGTTATGAAACCAGGTGGTGATCCTTTTAACAATCTGGCGACAGAACTTTATCATACACATAAAAGTGAACAAGATACTTACGATTCAAGTGAGATTGCTTTTATTCAGGCCGAATTACAAACTAGCCATTTAGGGTTACTGGAAGTTATTGAAGAAGTTGGTATCGAAAAAGATAAACCACTACTTTTATTGGTCGATCAATTTGAAGAAATATTCCGCTTTCAACGAGGTCAGGGCTCTTTACATTTACAAGGTCGTGATCGTGCTAGCCACAAATTAAGAAATGATGCAGCCGCTTTTGTCAACTTGTTGCTAACAACGGTAGAACAGGCAGCAAAAATGGAGCTTCCCATTTATGTAATGCTCACTATGCGTTCAGATTTTATCGGTTCATGTGATTTTTTTCCTGGCCTTTCACAAATAATTAGCGATAGTCAATTTTTGGTGCCAAGATTGACTCGTACTCAAATGCAGATTGTTATCGAAAAGCCCATACAGCTATTTGGTGGGCAGATCGCACCTGGCCTAGTAAATCAGATTCTCAATGATACGGGCACCGATCCTGATCAACTACCTTTAATGCAACATGCGCTGATGCGAACGTGGTTTGAAGCTCAAAAAAGATGCGGGGACGATATTGAGGGCAAAATATTAAGTCGAGCTGATTATGAAAACGTTGGCCGCTTTAGTAAAGCTTTGTCTTGGCACCTTGATGAAGCTTGGGAGCAGCTTGATAGTAATCAACAAAAGATTGCTAAGCATTTGTTTCTTTGCTTGTGTGAACATGCGGGTGAAGGATCGTTCATTAGGCGAATGGTAACTGTGGGCGAAGTGGCAGCAATGACTGATGTTACTTCAGATGAAGTGATCGATGTTGTTCGTGTTTTCCAAGAGAATGAGCGCAATTTTATAGTGGCTTCGTCTTTAGGTGAGTTGAATCAAAAATCGGTATTAGATATAAGCCATGAGGCACTACTTCGCCAATGGAACAGGTTGTCTACTTGGATTGAGAACGAAGCAAGCTCGTCACGAATATACAATCGTTTAGTAGATACCGCTATTTTACACAAAGAAAAAAAAGCTCAGCTCTTAGTTGATCCTGAACTTCAAATTGCTCTCAATTGGAAAGAATCGGCGGTTCCGAATAAGGTTTGGGCAGATCAATATAATGAAAATTTTGAACTGGCCATCGATTTTCTTAAAGAGAGTAAAAGTGCTCGTGATCATGAATTAGCGGAGGAAGCATTCCAACATAAATGGCGTATACCGCGGTTCTTTATTTTTTGCTTTGTTTTTATTTTATTTTTCAGCTTAAAATCAGATCCCGGTTTAATTTTATTAGCAATTTTGGATCTAATAGATGAAATAATTATTGATTTAGGGTTTTCAGAAGATTTCAGCTATGCTTTTTTTGAAGTTTTTCTCGTATCAGCGCATGTGGTGTTGTATCTAGGACTGGAGTATTTTTTAAAGGGGATTTTCCGAAAATTTAATATTGAACCTATCAGACGAAAAGTATCGAATGATTCATTGATTACCCTCGATACAATTGCCGATGAAATTGCTTATGCGGGCTTTTGGAGACGTTTAATTGCTGGGGTTGTTGATGTGTTTTTTTTATACACAGCCCTCATTGCGGTGATGGTGATACCCTTTATATTTGGCGACTCAATAGGTGAGAGTTTCATCAATGCTATGGAACCATTTATTGTTGCTATCTTGATATCAGCTATGTGGTTATACGAAGCCGTCATGACAAGCCGATGGCGACAAGCTACTTTTGGGAAAATGGTCGTAGGTATAAACATTACTGATATAAAAGGTGAACGATTGACATTTCTTAGGGCATCGGCAAGGTTTATAGGAAAATTTATTTTATTCGGACTTGGGTTTATATTCCAACCATTTACTGAAAAAAGGCAGGCGCTATACGATAAAATAGCGAGTACTGTGGTTGTTCGTAAATAGCAGCCTAAAATGTGAATTATATAATTGAAAATATGCATTGAAGTATAAAGTAATAGTTAATAATTTAGCGAAGTAACGACTCATTTATCGGCAGGAGGGCATTTAGGATGATTTGGAATGAATGGTTTAAAAAGTGGCATCTTGAGTCACTGAAAATAACAACACCCTTTGCAGAAGCAGTTTGGCAGCCCTTAGAAGCAGATAGTGACGCCGCATGGGAGTTATATATTGAACTACTCACTCGGATAACTACACAGCGATTAGCGCCGGAAGACGGAGACGAAAAAGCGGCGTTAGATAGTATATATTCCCTATTTCCTCTCACTCGTTCTATTATCAAACATTATGGCCGAGATTGTCTCGAATTCACCAAGTTAGCTATTATAGTCCTCAATCAGGTGATTCGTCCTTTTACTGCCAAGTGGCATAGTATTGCAAACGAAGGTGGTTTTGAAAATGAAGCGATTTGTCTTGAGTTTCGTGAAGACTTGGCAAATTTACAAATTTTTATACAGGGCTATACGCAGGCATTAGCTGATATGGCTGGGGTTGAAGATTTGACCCAATTGGAAGGAAACTAATTTAAGCCCCCAAACTTTCATATTTAGGTTGACCTGATAACAGTTACGGCAAAAAAAAAGCCTTACTCAAGTAAGGCTTTAACTTAACCAGTTTGATATTTATTTATAATAACTTAAACAGGTTTCTACTTCATTTTTTGAGCCCATAATCACTTCGACTCTTTGATGAATACTATTTGGTTCAATATCCATAATACGCCCTTCGCTTGTCATAGCTAAACCACCCGCTTGTTCAAGCAAAAATGCCATAGGATTGGCTTCATACATTAAGCGCAATTTGTAAGGTTGTTCTGGGTTTTTACTGTCTGCAGGGTAAGTAAAGATACCACCGCGACATAAAACACGGTGAATATCACCCACCATTGCCGCTATCCAACGCATGTTAAAGTTTTTATTACGTGGGCCTGTGTCACCGGCAATTAAATCGTTGATGTAATTTTGCATAGGTGCTTGCCAAAAACGTTGGTTTGACATATTAACGGCAAACTCTTGCGTATCTGTTGGAACTTGTACATTACGCTCCACTAATAAATAACCGCCATGGGTTCTATCTAGCACGTAAAAATGTGTGCCGCTACCTGTGGTCATAACCAACATGGTTGAAGGACCATATAAAACATAACCAGCACAGACCTGTCGGTCACCAGCTTGTTTGAACATGTCGGAGTCATCAGCAGCCATATCTTTTGGCGCTTCATGGATAGAAAAAATAGTACCAATCAGTGAGTTTATATCGATATTTGAGCTGCCATCTAACGGGTCAAATGAAACAAGAAACTTACCCTCTTCATTACCAGCGACAGAGGTATCTTCTTCTTCAGATGAAATAGCTTTTACAAAACCTGATTCGAGCAAAATATCTTTAAACAATTCGTTAGCGACCACGTCTAGTTTTTTCTGTACTTCACCTTGAATATTTTCATCTAGGGTTGACCCCATCAAACCACCTAAATGAGCTTGGCTAACACGAAAAGAAATCTCTTTGGTTGCAGCTAAAATGGTTTTGATTAATGAAATAAGGTCTAGTGGTACATTATCTTGACGTAAAGCGGGAGCTAATCGTTGCATTGGGTTACCTAATTGCTTTTAAAGTGAGTTATATACTTTATAATCTAAGTTAATAAATGCTATTAATGAGGATGCGTCATAGTTAATAGCGTCTTATTATCTGAAAGTATTGAGTGGTTATCTTTATAGTTTTTTTTAAATTTTCAATTTAAGTATATCAAATTTACTTCATATTTCAGAAGGATTTTCCTCTAAATCAGCAAATTTGATAGGAAAATGGCCTCATTTTGTCCACCTTAGATTATTTGTAGTTTCTGCTTTATTTTTCATCCTCAGGATAATATGGAAATTAGCTATGGCGAAAAGTGGAATAAATATAAAATGCGGTGAAAATATTGGTAGAGTTTGTCTATGAATCTTCAGTAAAGCGCGAAAGCCATAAATCACATAATAAGAAAAATGATCAATAAAAAATGTCGGATAGAATGAATACTTCACATAGCGTTTCGTTAAAATTATTATTGCCTTTGCTCGCGTCAATTATGGCGTTGACACCGTTAGCTATTGATATGTACTTGCCGGCAATGCCTATTTTAGCTGAGCATCTAGCCACAGATATGCCAATGGTCCAAAACAGTTTAAGTATTTATTTATTTGGCTACGCGATGGGCTTAGTGTTATTTGGACCAATGGCGGATAACTTTTCACGCCGGAAAATGGTGCTAGTGGGGACAAGTTGTTTTCTATTAACGAGCTTATTATTACCATTTGTTAGTTCTATTGAACAATTCTTATCATTGCGTTTTGTGCAAGCATTCATCAGTAGTGCCGCAACCGTCGTTGTACCCAGTGCAATTAGGGAATACTATCAAAAAAACACTGCGAAAGGCCTATCGTATGTTTCTATGATTATGATGTTGGCACCAATGATTGCGCCTTCTATAGGTAGTGTTTTATTAATAGTGCACAGCTGGCAGATGATTTTTTATGTACTGTCACTGTATAGTCTTGTGATATTTTTATTGGTGGCAAAATACTTACCTGAAGCGATTATAAATCCCAAAGAAAAAGATAAACACATTAGTTTTTTGACACGTTATAAAGTGGTGTTTTCAAATAATGAAGCACGATTAGATATAATCAGTTCAATGGTAGTTTCATTAGCTTTTTTTGCTTATATTACGGGCATACCTTTCGTGTACTTAACCGTATTTCAAGTATCAGAATTTAGCTTTAGTGTGCTGTTTGGTTTGACTGTAGTCGCAATAATGACTTCGCATTTTATTAATACACGGCTCGTTGTATCCAAGGGTTCAAGAAAAATGCTGGCATACGGTTTAACCTGTGCGTTGATTGCTGCAACCATATTATTAGTTGTAAATTATAGTGCATTGCCAGTTGTTTATACAGTGTTGTCGATAATACCCTTAATGGGGGGGATTTCTATGGTAGCGGTTAATTCGGATGCTTTGGTAATCACTAAGTTTCCTGAACACTCAGGTACGGCAACAGCAGTTATAGGTACTTTACGGTTTGGCATTGGCGCTTTAGCGGGGCCTATACTAGCTTACTATTATGATGGTAGTGCACTTCCTTTTGCTGTATTAATGTTTTCTTCAGTATTTGTGGTGTTATTATGTCAGATTGTAATTAAAATGAATGAAAACAAGATAAATTAACTTAAGGGGATTAACATGAAAAAAGTAGCAGTAATATTAAGTGGTTGTGGTGTGTATGATGGCAGCGAAATTCATGAAGCGGTACTAACATTGTTAGCGATAGAGCAAAATGGTGCAAGTTATCGTTGTTTCGCCCCTAATATTGCTCAGCATCATGTTATTAATCATTTAACGGGTGAAGTTAGCGACAGTGAATCTCGGAATGTATTGGTGGAATCGGCTCGAATTGCTCGTGGTGATATTGAAGATCTATGCGAATTACAGGAGCAAAACTTCGATGCGCTTATTGTTCCTGGGGGGTTTGGCGCTGCGAAAAATTTATGCAATTTCGCGCTCGATGCTGATAACTATCAAGTGAATCCGCAAGTGTTAACTGCGTGTCAGGCTTTTGCTAAAGTTGATAAACCAGCGGGTTATATGTGTATTGCGCCATCAATGTTGCCGCTAATTTATCCTAAAGGTGTACAAGGTACAATTGGCACTGATAAAGATACAGCTGCATTTATAGAAGCTAAGGGCTTAGTCCATAATAGCTGTAATGTGGGTGATGTGGTTGTTGACTCAGCGCATAAATTAGTTTCAACACCTGCTTACATGTTGGCGACATCATTAACGGAAGCGTCATTGGGTATTAATAACTTGGTTAAAAATGTGTTGGCATTAGTTGAATGACATGTAGCGCTTTAAAAAGAAACAAAATTTTTTCGATTAGCTTGTACATTTTTACTATTTATTTTCTTACCTTGAGTCATTGTTATGCATTGCCTAATAACCCTGTATTCAACAAGCGTGTTTCCAATCAGAATGTAATGAATAAAGCTATGACTAAAGAGATTCAATCTACAATAAAACTTTCTGATTTTGAAAGATTAGTTGCGGCAAAAATGGCGTTAGATATTCGTTATTTTTGTTCTGAAGCAACGTCTAGTAAAGCAGAATCAAAAGGTCATTGCTTGCATCCCGTGACTAAATTGCCACCCGCATTAGCGGATATGGTTACACAATCAGGTATAGGAAGTGTTGTACTTTTTGCTGAAAATTTGGAAACAACAGAACAAATAGTACATCTGACCCATGATTTACAGCAGGCAGCGGTGAAATCTCCGTCTGGACAGCGATTAATTATTTCGGTCGATCAAGAAGGCGGCAGAGTGGTGCGTTTACCGCACGCTACTTCATTTGCTGGTAATATGGCAATTGGTGCTACTTATTTAGAACATGGAGTTACGTTCGCTTCAAAAACAAGTGAGGTTATTGCTAAAGAACTCACCGTACTTGGCATTAATAATAACTATGGGCCAGTAGTTGATGTGAATACTAATGCTGATAACCCAGTGATAAATACGAGATCTTTTGGAGAAAACCCTCAGAAAGTCGCAGAGTTAGGTGTTGCTTCATTGAATGCTTTTCAACAAAACGGCGTTATGGCAACGTTGAAACACTTTCCCGGACACGGTGATACCCATGTTGATAGTCATTTAGGTTTACCGCTTGTTGACCATGATCTTGATACCATAACGAAGCAGGATTTAGCCCCTTTCCAATGGGCTATTAAGCACAGTTCGCCAGCAATGATTATGACCGCTCATATTCAATATCCAGCACTCGATAACTCAAAAATAGTAAATAAAGCAGGCGACAATATTGTTAGACCCGCCACTATGTCACGTAAAATATTAACGGACTTACTGAGAGGGACTATGGGGTTTGAAGGGCTTATTGCCACTGATGCCCTTGATATGGCAGGCATTGCTCATTACTTTGATGAAGTGACTGCCGTTGTTGAAACCTTTGCTGCTGGCGCTGATTTAGCCGTTATGCCTTTTAAAATAAGAAAGGTTGAAGATATTGAACGCTTTTACCAATTTATCAAAGATGTTGCGGAAAAATTACAACAACAAAGTCAGCATAATACCTTGTTGTTAGCAGAATTAACGCAATCTATTGAGAGAGTAAACCGTTTCAAAGAACAATATTGTCAACCACTTAGCATTCCGCTAGTTGAGCAAATTCGCTTAGCTGGGCAGATAATCGCTCAGCCAGAGCACATAGCACTAGAGCAAGCCTTAGCTGATAATGCAGTAGTTCAGTTAACCACTAAATACAACCATTTACCTGTAAATGTTGCTGAAATTAATCGCATTCACTTGTTTGTCTTAGATTGGCAAGAATTTGGTGCGTTAAAACAGGCAATTACCAATGCATGGCAAAGTCTTGGAAAAGTGGCTCCACAGGTTAGTGCAACGGTTGTTGCGGAAGGTGATACGCAACAACAATTACAAAATGATCAAAAATTAGCAAAGGCAGATTTAGTTATTGCCACGGTTGATACTAAAATAGCGAGTGCCTTAAGTAGTGTTGTCGATATGGGAGGCGCAGAAGATCTGTTAATCCAAGGGATATCTACGAAAAATAAGCAAAATGAAGCCAGTTACGCGCAGTTACTGAGTTACCAGTTACAGGAAGCAAATAAACAAAGCGTACCCAGTGTATTAATTGCAAAAGGATCTCCGTATTTACTGCGCCCTTATTTTCAATTAGCAGATAGGATTTTGGTGACTTTTGATGATCATATTTACCAAAAAAAAGTTGGGGAATATAATAAAGGGCAAGCTTTTAGTACAGGCTACATAACCAGCATATCGATTATTTCGGGTCAGCAAAAAGCAAGAGGGAAATTGCCAGTTAGTTTATAGCAGTAATACTTTATATTTGGTAGTTTAATAAAGACCATTGAATCTTAATGGTCTGGCAATATAAATTGACACATAATTTTTAGAAAATTTTTTAATTTAGTGGTTATAAAATAATGGATACAAGTGCTCTTCAACAAATGAATAAGGCTTACGATTACCTTTTTGATGCGGTGGTAGTTACCGATCTACAAGGAATCATTACAGACTGGAATAATGGCTCTGAAAAGCTTTATGGTTATTCCAAAGAAGAGGCTATAGGGCAACCGGTTAATATTCTTCATCTCCCTGAAGACATAGATCACATCACTGCGGACGTTCTATCTGCTGTAGAGAAGTTTGGCAAGTGGACGGGTGAAGTTAAAATGCTTCATAAAGACGGACACATTGGTTGGATTGAGTCTATGTGTGTTCCCATTTATGATGAGAATAATCAAGTAGTGGGTGCTTTGGGTATTAATCGCGATATATCTGATAGGGTAAATGAGGCAAAGCGTCTTGAACATCTCGCGTATTATGATTACCTTACACAAATCCCTAATCGATATTTGTTATTTAATCGACTCGAACACTTAATTTTACAATCTGAACGTAGTAAGAGTATCTTCGCACTACTTTACATTGATTTAGATAAATTTAAAGTGATTAACGATACTAAAGGTCATACATTTGGCGATAAGGTATTGAGAGAAGTAGCGGATCGACTTAAAAAATCCATTCGTAATTCAGACACAGTCGCAAGGATCGGCGGTGATGAATTTATTGTTCTGCTCGAAAATATTAGCAATAAAGATGACGTCCCAATAATGGTTGAAACCTTAATCAATAGTCTGAACAGCCCAATTGATATCAGTGGTGAAAAATTAGAAATTAGTTGTAGTGTCGGTGTGTCCATTTACCCAGATGAAGGTACCACGGCAGACGCTTTAATCGCGGTAGCAGATAAAGC
>JAWUXK010000081.1:0-24887 GCA_034111385.1 Colwellia sp.
CTAATCGAAATTACTCTAGTGGTTGGCTTGAGGTGGAACTTGATTATAACCCTCAAGTGGTACTTGAAGAGGTTAAGTCAGCAATTGATGCCATTGCGAGTTTTCCTGACGGTATGGAGCGGATCAAAGTTGAGCGAGAAAAATTTCGTCAAGAAGTGATGTACATTAGTTTATACGGCGATTTAACGAATGGAGAGTTAAAAGAACTTGGCCGTAAAATTCACAATGAAATTCAGCAACTCCCTGGTATTAGTATCTCTGAGCTATACAGCGGCTTAGCTTATGAAATATCAATTGAAGTAAGCAAAGATAAGTTGCGTGAATATAACTTGAGCTTTAATGATGTTGCTAATGCCGTACGTAATTATTCTCGCAATATGTCTGCAGGGCAAATTCGTGCAACTAACGGCTATATTAATTTAAGAGTTGAAAACCAAGCTTATCGCGGTCATGAATTTGAACAAGTGCCGCTTATTACGCTTGAAGATGGTACAAAGGTTTTACTTGGTGAAGTGGTAACAATTAATGATGGCTTTGAAGAAGGTTTGCAATACTCTAAGTTTAATGGTGAAAACTCGGTAACATTATTTATTGGTGCTTCCGAAATTCAGAGCATTACCAAAATTGCCGATATTATGAATAGTTATGTTGAACGTAAATCAGCTAGTTTACCCGCAGGCGTTAAATTAGAAACCTGGGTTGATATGACATACTACTTAAATGGTCGCTTAAACATGATGTTAGACAACATGAAGAGTGGTGCGGTATTAGTCTTTTTAATGTTGGCGTTATTTCTTCGGGTTCGTTTAGCCTTTTGGGTGATGATGGGTTTACCTGTTTGTTTTCTTGGTACTTTGTTATTAATGCCAGTGGAATTCATTAATATTACCATTAATGTAATCAGCCTTTTCGCCTTTATTTTAGTGCTAGGTATTGTGGTAGATGATGCCATTGTGATGGGAGAGAGTGCTCATGATGAAATAGAAGAGCACGGTCACTCAACTGACAATGTTATACGCGGGGTTAAACGTGTTGCTATGCCAGCAACGTTTGGTGTGTTAACAACTATTGCGGTGTTTGTGCCGTTTTTGTTTGGCGAAGGCCCTTCTTCAGCTTTTGGTAAAGCAATTGGCGGTGTGGTCATTTTTTGTTTGATTTTCTCTTTGATCGAATCAAAGCTTATTTTACCAGCACATTTGGTAACAATGAAAATCAAAAAGTTTAACCCTAAAAACCCGCTCGACAGAGTACGTCGTATTATTGATATTAAATTAAAAAACTTTATTCATAATATTTATAAACCTGCACTTACGGTATTTCTTGAGTATCGTTACGCGGTACTGATGTTTTTTGTTAGCTTAATGTTGTTAAGTGCTGGCTTATTTAACGGTGGCTTTGTTCGTTATATTGGTCAGCCTAAAATACCCCATGACTTTCCTCGTATCAGTGTTGAAATGAATATAGATGCTTCAGAAAAATCAACATTAGACACCTTGCTTAATATACAGAGTCGCATTTTAAAAGTAGATAAAGCGGTTGAAAGTCAATATGGCGTATCAATGATTTCTGATATGCAAGTTGATTTACGTAGTAGAACCCGTGGTGAGGTAATGGTGAAGCTTACCGTGCCGGAAGAAAGACCCATTAATACGTTTGAACTTGCAGATTTATGGCGAAAAGAGATGCCGGATTACCCTGGGATCAAGTCACTTAATATTAGTGATAACTTGTTTGGCGGTGGCCGAGAAGACGGTGATGTTGCCTTTATGTTAGAAAGTATAGATGATGCGCAGTTACTGGCAGCAGCCAATGAATTAAAGGATAAATTGAACACGGTTAAAGGGGTAGGGGATATTAATGATTCACGCCAAACAAGTGCTAAAGAAGTGCAATTTACCTTGAAACCTTTAGCTTACAGTATGGGCATATCGCTGGCAGATATCGCTTCACAAGTGAATTATAGTTTTTATGGTTTAGAAGCGCAGCGCATCTTACGTGATAGTGAAGAGGTTAAAGTGATGGTGCGTTATCCATTAGCACAACGAAGCAGTGTTGGTCATGTGGATGATGTATTGATTCAAGCACCTAACGGTGCTGAATTACCTTTGTCTGAACTGGCCGAGGTTACCTTAACGGATGGCGTCACCCGTATTCGGCGGGAAAATGGTAACAGAACCATTAATGTTTGGGGCAAAGTTGATGCTGACCAGGTTGAGCCATTTGAAGTTGCTAAGGATATTCGTGACAATTACATTCCTAAGTTATTGAAGAAGTATCCTGCAGTTAACAGTAAGCTGTCGGGTAAAATTCAAGAAGAAATGGACGGGGTAGCAGATCAAATTCGTGATGCACTTATTTCATTTATGGTTATCTTTTCATTGTTAGCGATACCACTGAAATCCTATTCGCAAGCAGTGATGATTATGACGGTTATTCCTTTTGGGATAATTGGCGCTGTGTTTGGTCACTTTTTGTTGGGCATGGATCTAAGTGTATTATCTGTTTTTGGTATTTTAGCGGCTGCAGGAGTTGCCGTTAACGATTCTTTGGTCATGGTCGATTATGTGAATAATGCGAGAAAGCGCGGTGAACAATTAAAAGATGCCGTGATACATGCCGGTACTAAACGCTTTAGAGCAATCATGTTGACATCGTTAACGACTTTTATCGGTTTGGTGCCTATTATCTATTTTGAAACTAGTGCCCAAGCGCAAATAGTTATTCCAATGGCTGTATCATTATCTTTCGGCGTGTTATTTGCGACAATCGTAACGTTAGTGTTTATTCCTAGCCTTTATATGATTATTGAAGACATACGTGATGTATTGACTCGCCTAAAGTTTAAGAAACACAATGTTGAAGAAACAACTAAATCACACGAGTTACCAACGCGCTAAATTCTTAATTAATTTAGTACTGTTTGAGAAGTTTTTGTCGTTTTAAAAAAAGAGATAAGTTACCTTTGGGTAACTTATCTCTTTTATGTTTACCATTTAGTCAAAGTAACTATTAGAAGTGACTATAGCTTACTTGTAAGAAATACTCTGCACCCGCAGTTACATAACTAGGCGCAGTTTCAAAGTCTTCATCAAAGATATTATTCGCTTTTACCTGTAACTTCCATTCTTCACTTAATTGATAACTCGCGCTAATATCAAGTGTATTATAAGCGCTCAATGAAGAGTTGGAATAGGCATCAAAACGAGTGCCTTGATACTTATAAACACCGTTAAGGCTAACTTTTTCCCACTGATAAGACGCTTCAACGTTCGCTTTATGTCGAGCGCGGCGGCTTAATTGAGTA
The DNA here is from genome assembly GCA_034111385.1 of Colwellia sp. Classification (GTDB taxonomy): domain Bacteria; phylum Pseudomonadota; class Gammaproteobacteria; order Enterobacterales; family Alteromonadaceae; genus Colwellia. The sequence goes on from JAWUXK010000081.1 coordinate 3,305, forward strand.
CCGGTTGTTTTATCTTCTGTATCGGTATATGCATAATTCGTTGATAAACTAAGGTCGCCCAAGTCTTTCGATAAATTTAACTCTACCCCCTTAATTTGAGCATCAGCAATATTCGCGTAAGTATAAGTGGTGTAATCATAATCAAGTAAATTATCAAAATTTAAATGGAAATATGAAAGCTCTGCTTCAACGCCAGCAATGTTAGAGCGTACTATAACTTCCCAGCTTTGCGATGTTTCTAGGGCAAGATCGGCATTTCCAGACCAGCTATCATAAAGTTGATAAAATGTTGGTGTTTTAAAGCCGGTTCCGTGGTTTATACTGGCAAATAGTGACTCACTAAGCTGATAACCTAGGCTTACATTATAAGTGGTTTCTGAACCAACATTTTCTACATCGTTATATCGAAGTGCTAATTCTGTTAATAGCGCGCCTGTATCATACAGTGCTCCAGCAAAAGCGTTGGTTGTATTACGAGATTTACCCTCGAATGAGCCAGTGCCTTCATATTTATCTTGGTAGAATTGACCACCAAAGTTATAACTTAAACCATTTTCAACACTATAAACGCTACTGTAATCTACTTGATTACGGTTGGTTTCATCTTCGGCAGGGTAGTCACCTAAACGTTTTTGATTCTCTTGGTATTTAGCAATAGATAAATCATGTGACCATTGGTCTAGAGTGTAATTTAAACCTGTAGCTAATAAATGTTTTTTATATTCTTGAGCGGGTGCTAAAACGGTATAACTGCTATTACCATCATAGTCATATTCACCATCATCATAGCGACCTACCCAGTTTAGCGTTAAGGCATCACTCAATTTTTGATGGCCTTTAACTGATAAATTAGTTTTATCATAGGAATCAATATCATCATCAACAGGATATTCATTGGCTGTGACATTGTAGCCATTGCTTCTTTCACTGCTAACACTTAACGTAGTCGAACCATCACCGTGGCTAATGCCAGTGGTAATGCCAGCAAATTTGTAATTATTTGAGCCATACTCAATAGCAGCTTGAACTTCACCTGATGCTAAATCGCGGGTGAAAATTTGAATTACCGCGCCAACAGCATCCGAACCATACATTGCAGCACGTGGCCCTTTAACAATTTCAATACGTTCAATTTGATAAGTTGGAATGTCATTGACAGATGCACCACCTGAACCAGTAATCGTGTTAATACGGACACCATCAACTAAAAACAGGGTATGGGTTGAATTAGTACCACGCACAAAAACAGAAGTAACTTGCGCCGCTCCGCCATTAGATGCAATGTCGATACCTGCGGTTGTTTGCAATAATTCAGCCACAGATTTGGGTTGAATTCTATCAATATCGATTCGATTTATTACTGACACAGTAGACATAATCTCATCGGTAGATTGATTATAGGGATTACTGGTAATTAGTATGGTTTCATCTACTGCATTCACTTCCTTTTTTTGAGAAGATTCAGCAAAAGTTAATGGCGAAATTAGAGCACTAGTAATGCTAAGTGCGATTAGTGTTTTTTTCATGTTTTCCTCAACTATAAGTACCCGCCGTACTTACAATAATTAATTTAATTTTAGGCCGGTCTCCGGACTTAAAACATATTTTGCATTGATAGCAAAACTGTTTCTTACCGTTGCGGGGGCAGCATAGGTTTTACACCTATTTCCCGTTTCACTTAACTAAGTCGAGACTTAAGTTAAACACCTAAAACTTTACGTTTATGCTCAATTAGAGCGTTTTTTTGTGCAATAACAATTGACGTGTTTTATCAATATCAGCACACAATTTGGTTAATTCTTTCAAGCTGCGCATGCTCATACGATGGATAGCGTCAGCATTAGGTTGAATTATTTGTTTGTTGTCCACTGCAGGAATAATCGGCCAATTTTGCCAATCATAAGCTTCTTTGTCGGTCTGGTTTATTGACAATGGCTGAATAATTAATTGAATTGGCGTGAGTAATACGGTTTCAATATTAATTTGTGGATAAGCGGCAGATGCTTGTTTAAAAGGATTTTTTGCCATGCAAATGTCTAAAAATTGCTGTGGCCAGCTTCCTTTAGCGACGGTTGTTAAAGGTCTTGCCCATAACTCGTAAAACACTGTGATTGGTGTTTTGTCATGATACTGATTGGTTATTTCTTCTAGGTCATTAAGTAGTTTTTTTGCTTTGGTTTCAGCTTGTGCTTCATGACCAGTTAACTGGCCAAACTCACGCATTTCTTTAGCAATATCTTTAAAAGAGTTGGGTTGTGAGTAAACAATGTTAAAACCGAGTTTTTTTAAACGCGCTAGATCATCACTGGGATTCCCACTTTTCCAAGCGATAATATAATCAGGCTGTAAGGCGATGACTTTTTCAATTTGCAAACGTAAATAATTACCAATAATAGGAATGCTTTTAGCTTGTTCAGGGTAATCGGCGAACGAAGTCGTGCCAATGATCTGTTCACCGGCCCCAATGTCATATAGCATTTCTACTATGTGGGGCGATAGCGCAATAATTGTCGGCTTATTAGCCGTTTCGCTAGCGAACGCGCTCATGACACTCACGCTGAACATGCTTAGCAAAAAGAGAATTTTAATCATTATTTTCATCTGTTTATTGTCAATCACCATAACTGATAATAACTGAGTTACCAGTCAATGCCTTTCTGTGCTTTGATACCATTATCAAAAGCATGCTTTACTGATTGCACTTCACTAACCGTATCTGCTAATTCGATAATAGAGCGGTGACAAGCGCGGCCGGTAATAATAACGTGTTGATTAACGGGTCTGTTTTTTATCGCATCGAGAACTTCATCTAAATCAATGTATTTATAGCTGAGCATATAGGTTAATTCGTCAAATAAAATGACATCGATATTGGTGTCTTTTAATAATTCTTTACTGCGTTGCCAAACTTTTTGTGCTGCGGCAATATCTTGTTCTTTATCTTGTGTATTCCAAGTAAAGCCAGTTGCCATGACATCAAAACTAACCCCTGCATTTTCAAGCAAAGAACGTTCACCACATGCCCATGTTCCCTTAATATATTGAACAACTGCCGCATTTAATCCATGGCCAACGGCACGTGCAATTGTGCCAAAACCCGAAGTGGATTTACCTTTGCCATTACCTGTTATAACGATAAGTAAACCGCGTTCTTCTTGCGCATTATCAATACGCTCATCTACTTTTTCTTTAAGATTCTGCATACGCTTTTTATGTTGAGCGTTTTTGTTTTCTGACTTGTTATCTGTCATGTTTTTATCCTTGTTTTTCGTTCATTGTTGTTTGTAACTACGAACTCACATTTATAAAGATCAATTAGTGCTTCGTGTACGAACCATAATAAAGAGAAAAAATATACTGCCTAAGGCTGAAGTAATAATGCCAACAGGAATTTCAGCATTCGCTAACGCTGAGCGCGCAATAATATCAACCCAGATTAAAAAGCTACCGCCAATTAAGGCGCTACCTATCACCAGTTTAAGTGTCGTAACGCCGATGATTTGACGAACAACATGTGGGATCATTAAACCAACAAAGCCTATACCGCCACAATAAGCCACAATGGTGGCTGTAAGTGCGGCACATAACCCAAGCATTAATAGTCTTAATTTATCTACATTAACACCTAAACTTGCTGCGCTTTCATCACCCAGTAATAAGGCATCTATGTGTCTATGCAAAGCAATTATGGTGATCATTGCGACAAGCAATACGCTGGCTATCACGTAAAAATTACTCATTTCAACACGAGATAAACTACCCATAAGCCAGAAAATAACGCGGTTCGTAGCAAAAGGCTCACCAAAATATAGGATGAATTGTGTGAGTGAGCCCAACATAAAAGAGACAGCAACCCCAGCAAGTAAAAGCTGCTCCATGCGCTGTAGTACTTTTGCAATAAATAATACGATGGTAATAGCAAATAAAGCACCGAGAAAAGCGGCTAGAGGAAGGGCTATAGCTGATTGTTCTCCTAGTGTTAGACTAGCGATGGTAGCGCCTAAACCCGCACCCGAGACAATACCAAAGAGATAAGGATCGGCTAATGGGTTACGGGTGGTGTTTTGTAAAATAGCGCCAGCAATAGCAAGCCCCATTCCTGCCACCAATGCCACCAATACTCTTGGAATACGTACTTGCTCTATGACCATTTTGTTAATTTGATTTTCGCAATTACCGAGTACACATTGAACTACTTGGTTACTGCTTAAGTCTGCGGGGCCAAAGTGCAACCCTGCTATCGCAGAGACAAGCGTCAATACCAGTAATGCAATGAGGGTGAAGGCGACTTTATTCATTGTGAATGCCCACGTTGATTGTTGACTCTTGTTTTTGCGGCAGAGAAAAAAATATTCGAGGGCCTTGGGAAACGGAATCGTGGTCTGTTGCTCTTTGTTCTACTTGGCAAGGTAACTTAAATACAGAGCTCAGCTGTGATTCTGTTAATACATCAACAGGACTGCCATCAGCAACTAATTGGCCTTGATTAAGTAATAATAGACGTTGGCAATATTGACTGGCTAAATTGAGATCATGAACTGTCATGATCACCGTAACGTTTAAGTGCTGAACTAAATCTAATATTTGATGCTGATAATAAACATCTAGGTGATTGGTCGGCTCATCTAAGATTAAAATTTTTGCTTGTTGTACTAAAGCGCGAGCGATTAATACCCGTTGTTGCTCACCACCAGAAAGTTGATTAAAAGTCATATTTTTAGCCTGTGCCAAACCGACTTTTATCAATGCATGCGTTATCTGCGCTTTATCGTGATCATCATTTAACGCAAATAAACCTTTATGGGGTAACAAGCCCATTTTGACTATGTCTATTACGGTTAGTGAGAATATGGCTTCGGCTTTTTGTGCTACAAGGGAAAAATGTTGAGCTAGCTGTTTAGTGCTATAGCCAGTGATTTTTTTATTATTTAGGAAGATTGAACCGCTAAGTGTTGCAGCGCGATTATTTTGTTGTTGATTGGTGATACAACGTAACAAGCTAGTTTTACCAGCACCGTTAGGACCAATAATACCAATAACTTCCCCTTTATTTACGTTAAAAGAGATGTTTTTTAAAATACTTGTATTGTTAATAGACCAGCTTAGCTGATCAACTTGTAATTGTATTGGCATAGTGTTCTGGTGTTTTCCCGCACGCAAAATGTTGGTTGATTGTGAGTGTAATTGTAAGGCTAGATATCTGACTCATCGTTTTGACTTTTATATATTAAAATAACGATTTACAGTTGCGGGTACAGTTGAGGGATTCTTTATTGCTCAAATTGAACAGGATAAAGGCACCTCATTCCCTAGCTAGGGGTGGGATTTTACGCTGAGCTAAAGTAATTAGCAAGCTTTAGATGTTTAGATGGCTATTTGTTTTTAAGGCAAGCGCATATTTCGCTATGAACATACACTTGCGCACTATTAATTATTTAATGTTCAGTTGTATTAGCTAACGCCAAGACAGCTGCCCTATGTCCTTGAGCTGCAGATTTTTGTAACCATAATTTTGATTCTTTGAGGTTTTTAGGCTGTCCTTTACCCGTTTGCAACATAACCGAAAGCGCATATTGGGCGTCAGCATCACCGTTCATTGCTGATTGGCGAAATAGAACTGCTGCGTGCTTGAGGTTTCGTTCCACGCCCAGCCCTTTTTCATATAACCAAGCTAAACGGGTTCGAGAAATAACATCATTATCATCGGCGAGCTGCTGCCAAATTTTGGCTGCTTGACTATAATCCCCTGAAGCGTTGGCTGTTTCGGCGCGCAAAAACGCCTGATCTCGTTCATTGCTACTGGAGCCACTCATTATTTCTAACATTTCTATTGAATCACTATCACCTTCTGCTGCGGCCTTCGTCAACCAACGTTTAGCTTTGACTTTATCTAGTGGTACTTTTTTCCCAGTAAAATAAAGTAGCCCAAGTCTATATTGCGCCTTAAAGCTCCCGCCAGTAGCGGCAGTCTCATAATGAAGCAGCGCTTGATCTAGATCTTCGCTGACACCTAAGCCATCTTCATAGAGTACACCCAAGTTAAAACTGGCTTCGGCATTACCGCGTTGAGCAAGCGCTTGCCAAATTCTACGTGCATTATCGTAATGAGCCATTTTAAACTCGGCGTAACCTTTGTAATTAGCCATGGAGGTATTACGCAGAATTTCATCGAGATCAATCTCATCGGCATGTAAGTTTATCGAAGGTAGTAGTGCAAGTAGGAATACTATCCGAAGGTGATTACGGAGGAATGTGACTCGTTTGGACATTGAAATATACTCCTAACAACATGTTGAATGACTGTAACTTCATTCACTATAAACAAATCTAGCTAGAATCATATAAAAAAGAGGGAAATATATCCCTGATAAAGCTATTAACTTAAGAGGAAAAAAGCAGCTAAAGCTGCTTTTTAAAGTGTTAACTTAACAGTTGATAACTATTTTTACCAAATCTTTACGCGTTTTTCAGGTGCTATGTACATTGCATCACCTTCTTTTACATCAAAAGCGTCATAAAATTCATTCATGTTGGATAGGGAACCCAAGGCGCGAAATTCACCTGGAGAGTGTGGGTCAGTGGCCACACGGTTACGCATCGACTTTTCAACAATCTTAGAACGCCAAATTTGTGCGTAGCCCATAAAGAAGCGTTGATCACCGGTTAAACCGTCAATTATTGGCGCTTCTTTACCATTTAAAGAAGCTTTGTAAGCTTTATAGGCGATAGTGACACCGGATAAATCACCAATGTTCTCTCCTAAAGTTAACTTGCCATTAACGTTTAAATCATCAAATACTTGGTAATTCGCGTATTGCTCAACAAGTATTTTAGTACGCGTTGAAAACTCTTTTAGATCTTGCTCTGTCCACCAATTTCTAAGATTACCGCTAGCGTCATATTTACTACCTTGATCATCAAAACCATGGCCCATTTCATGGCCGATTACTGCGCCAATACCGCCATAGTTAACGGCATCGTCTGCTTTCATATTAAAGAAAGGTGCTTGTAAAATAGCGGCAGGAAAAACAATTTCATTCACTGTTGGGTTGTAATAAGCGTTAACGGTTTGCGGGGTCATAGCCCATTCCCATTTTCTTATGGGTCCACCGAGCTTTGAAATGTCTTTTTTACTGGATACTTTCCGCGATCGAATGATATTACCAACAAGATCATCAGCATTGATAGTGAGTGCTGAGTAATCTTCCCATTTATCGGGATAACCTATTTTAGGAGTAAATGCGGCTAATTTAACGTGAGCAGCTTGTTTAGTGTTGTCCGACATCCACGTTAAGTTATCAATACTTTCGCCGTAAGCATTACGTAAATTTTCAACTAAGGTACTCATTCTCGATTTTGCTTTTGGCGTAAAGTGGCGAGTTACATAAACTTTACCAATGACTTCGCCTAGATTGCTATTCACAACACCAACACCACGTTTCCACTGTGGGCGTTGTTCTTCACGTCCGCTAAGTTGTTTTGAGAAAAAATCAAAAGTTTCATTATCTAAATCAGTGGTTAAGTAACTAGAAAAAGCATTTAAGGTATTAAATGTCAGGTATTGTTTCCAAACCTCTAAGGATGTTTGCTCAAATACTTTACCAAAGCCTTCAATAAAATCAGGCTGGTTAATGATGATGTTTTTTTGGCTAGCAACGCCTTCGGCGGCTAAAAAGGCTTGCCAGTTAAATTTGCTAGTGAGGCTACTCAAGTTATTAGTCGCAAACTTATTATAACGTTTTTCACTGTCGCGGCTTTGAACACGCGTCCAATGAAACTCAGCTAAGCTAGTTTCTAATGCCATAATATTTTTAGCGGCATTACTTCCATTGCTTATTCCTGCTAAGTTATACATGTTTTCTATATGCTTTACATAACCATTGCGTAAATCAACAAAGCGCTTGGTTTGATTAAAATAATAGTCTTTGTCTGGTAAGTTCAAACCATATTGCCAAATGTGAATCGCATAGCTTGAGGAATTTTTAGCATCTACGCTAATGTATAACGCTAATGGGTTTTTAATACCAATAGAAGAATAGTGACCAAAAAATTTAGCTAGCTCATCTTTATTTTTTAGGTTACTAATATCAGCTAAAATTGATTGAATGGGCGAAATACCGGCTGTATCTCGTTGTTCAGAGTTCATAAAAGAGCGAAATAAATCCGCAACTTTTTGTTCATCCGAACCCATTTTTAGGTTATCCGTTTCGGCAAGCTCTTCAATTATTATGTTTACATCTTTATCCGCTTTATCACGTAAATCGTAAAAAGACCCTATCGCAGTTTTATCACCGGGAATATCATGATTGTTCAGCCAACTACCATTGATATAGCGATAAAAATTATCCTGAGGTCGTATAGTGGTATCCATATTCACTTTATCTATACCTGAAACTAAAGCGGCTTTCTGTGTAGACCCTGCAGAATAATTTATTGCCGTGTTATTACTGTTACTACAACCGCTGAGTAATAGTAAAGATGAACATACGGCACTTGTTATAATCGCTTTCATTAGTTAACTCTCATTTTGTATTTTTAATGCAACATTAATTTTATAGTCTTTTTATCTTGCGCAATAGTAAATGATTCTGTTAAATCTAGGTAGCAGAACTTTTTTAACTAGATTAGGTAAAAATGACATTATTGATTATATTAGCGTGCCTTTTTGCAGCAGTAGCACTGATGGTGATTTTAGGTGAACGATTTGGTAAACCGATGAGTGATGAGCAGCAAGCAAAATTTAGTAAAACAACATGGATTTTAGTGTTTGTTATTCTAATTGCCGCCATAATAAAAGAAATTATTTAACCCTAGTTTTATTTTTTGTATCTATAATTCAAAACTTATTGTTGGATAAAGAAGCTTTGTTTATTTATGCATTCACCTTGCTCATTATAGCTTTGATCGTAAATAGAAATTTTTCCTTTATCATCTAGCGTAATTATATTGGTTGTACGAGTACCGTATTCAGGTGAAATAATGAAAATAGAACTGAGTAGTTGTTCCCAATTTAATGGAACACCTGTTTTGGGTAAGTGCTCAGTTTGGGCTTTCTGATTGTTTTTCATTAGTATGAAAAGTTGCTCAATATCTAAGGAGTGATCTTTTATTGCTTCTGCTAGCTTAGTTTGTCCAAGTGCCATTTTAGGCCAAATATCGTCTAATGCCCCGTTACATAAACTGTGAAAGCCAGCGTCTAAAACTTGTTGTTTTTGTGACACACTGTCAAAACATATTAATTTATCCAGTGGCCCAAAAACTAAATTAAAGCCGTTGTAGTCATGGGATGACTTAGCTAACTTTTTTGTCATTTCTTCATCGTGTTGTGCTAATGCTTGTAATACCAACTCACCACGAGATTGTTTATTGTTATCAATTAAATCAGGTTGGCGAAAATTGGTGAGTGCGCTAAATCGTCCTTGTCTATCTAATCCAAGCCATGTGCCTCCCGCCTGTAGGTCTTTACCTGCCAATACTTCACTTGCGAGTAAATTGTTTTTAGGCCACCAATGCATAGATTGTGTTGGTCTTTGATGAAATTCATCACGATTTGCACAAATAATCACTGGATATTTAGGATGCTGTTTTATAGCAAAGAATAATATGCACATTGAAATAACATTTTTTTGAGTTGAAATTAACTCTTATGGTAACTCTTTCTTTATACAAGCTGCTAGCTCAGGTAGAATTTATTTATAGTCATTAAATAGACAAGGCGTAAGCATGGTTGAAGTTCCTAGAGTAAGTATGAAAAATAAAGTCTCAGCACAAGAATGGCAAATTCGTGTTGATTTAGCTGCGTGTTATCGATTAATGGTAATGCATGGTTGGGATGATCTTATTCATACGCATATTTCCGCTCGTATTCCCGGAACAGAGTATCTATTGATCAATGCGTTTGGCTTGGCATTTGAGGAAGTTACTGCGTCAAACCTAGTTAAAATTGATATTGACGGTAATATTATTGATAGTGATTGCCCATTTGAAATTAACCCAGCAGGCTTTACTATTCACAGCGCAGTACATGAGGCGCGCCATGATGATATTTGCGCTATGCACGTTCATACTAATGAAACTATTGCAGTTGCTAGTCTTGAAGAGGGGTTATTACCCTTAAGTCAATATTCAATGTTTGCGCTTGCCTCGATGAGTTATCATGGCTATGAAGGGTTAGCAGTAAACGCAGATGAAAAACTAAGATTGCAGCAAGACTTAGGCGATGCCAATTTTATGTTACTTCGAAATCATGGTGCACTTACTATGGGTAAAACCATTGGTGATGCGTTTATGCATATGTATGACTTAACCCGAGCGTGTCAGGTGCAATTACAAGTCATGGCTACAGGCATGAAGCCAATTTTTGCACCTCAGAGCATTATTGATGGCATCAAAGCCCAAGCTAATATTGTACATACAGGAAAAACAGGCGGAGAAACTGCGTGGCCAGCAATGGTGCGGAGAGTTGAAAGAGCCTATCCCGATTTTGCTGATTAATATTTATTTAAAATAAAAAACAAAGAACCTAATTTAAAGAGATAAAAATGAAAATTACTCATATTGAAGTATTTGATATTCACTGTCCGAAACGTACGGCATGGAACCCTGTTTTTATTCGTATTCATACAGATGAAGGCATTAGCGGCGTTGGTGAAGCCGGTTTGGCTTATGACTGGGGCCACAGTGCAGCTGCCGCCATGATAAAAGAAATCAGTGAAGCGGTATTAATAGGTTTTAACCCGTTTAATACTGAATTGTTGTGGTCACGTATGCTTAGAGAAAGCTTTTGGGGCTTAGGTGGCGGACCAGTTTTATATTCTGCGATGAGTGCCATAGACACAGCGCTTTGGGATATTAAAGCAAAAGCGTTAGGTGTTCCGGTATATCAATTACTTGGCGGCAAAGTGAATGACAAATTACGTACTTATGCCAGTCAGTTACAGTTTGATTGGGATAGCGAAATTAATAAGCTTATCGAGCCAGAAGAATATGCGCAAGCGGCCTTAAAAGCAGTCAGTGAAGGTTATGACGCTGTAAAGGTAGATCCAATTGTTTATAACAAAGATGGTAGTTCATCATTCGATCGAACTAAATTATTTACTAAACCACAAATGCGTTTATTTGGTGATAGGTTACGCGCCATTCGTGACGCAGTAGGTGAAGATGTTGATATTATTTTTGAGTCGCACTCTTTAATGGGCGCGGCATCGGCGATTCAAATGGGCGCGATTGTCGAAGAAGTTGGCTGCATGATGTATGAAGAGCCAGTGAATTATTTAAATTCAGCGGTACATAAGAAAGTATCTGATAACGTTAATGTGCCTATTGCGGGTGGTGAGCGTTTATATCATCGCTGGGATGTTCGCCCTTATTTTGAAGATCAAAGCATTGATGTGCTTCAACCAGACGTTGGCTTATGTGGCGGCTTTACTGAAGCTAAAAAAGTATGTGATTATGCTGATGTTTACGATATTCGTATTCAAGCACATGTTTGTGGCGGCCCTGTGGCAACCGCAGCTTCGTTGCATTTAGAAACAGCTATTCCAAACTTTTTAATTCATGAGCATCATACGTATGCGATTAAAGACTGGAATCGCGAATTATGTTTGCAAGACCCACAACCTGTTGATGGTTTTTTTCAAGTCACTGAAGTACCGGGGCTTGGCATTGAGTTAAATGATGAGGTGGTTAAGAGGTCACCACATGTTGTCATCAAGTAAATTCTTATTCGGAACTATTAAAAGGTTTGTTTAATACCTTTTATATTAACTCAGAATATCAGCCATAGAATACCAACTAAGCGCATTGTCATAACATAATGCGCTTTTTTCTTGTTCGGATAACGCTTGAAAAAAATCGCTCGAAATCAATGATTGCCAATATGCCTGGTAGTTTTCATGGCTGAACAAACAAAGCGGAAAGTTACTCGCCAACATGATCTTTTTGGCACCAAAAGTAGCGAAAATTTGCGATAAACTTTCATTTAACCAACTGGTTTGATAATTCCGGTCGGTCATTTCCCAACCTGAACATTTAATGGCGACATGGGGATAAAACGACAACTTAGTTAAATTACTATGCCAACGTTGCCAGTCAAGAGAGTCTATATCGGTGGGGGGGAAACCAGCATGGTTTATAATGAATCGCATATTTTGATTATTCTCAATAACGGCAGATAATGCGGCAACGGGCATTTGATCAATTAGCGATAGTTGAACTTCAAATATCAAGCCTTTGTCATTGAGGATACTAATGTTATTAAGCACTTGGTTGTTGCTTAATAACGTTAAGGCTTGATCATCTAATAGGTGACGAACGCCAACGAATGAGTGAAATTCTGCCAACTTATCTATGACAGAATTAATCTGTTGATTCGATTTTGTTAAATCAATATTTGCGATAGAGCGAAAAGGTTTATTGCAGTTTTTTTCTAGGGATGAAAGCTCACGCCATGGCTGCTCATTATCAAAACCGGCTTCAATATGAACAAAACCCGATAAAAACAATGGCGTAGTTAGCGTCAAATCTGTTTCATCAAAACCTTTATTAATTATTTGTTTATCAGGCCAAAAAGGTGGGTTGTCAGCTTTTAACCAATGATAGTTACCTGACTCAAGTGCAAATAAATGTAGGTGAGGATCAATGATTTTCATTTTCACAACTCGCTTGTTATTTATTACTCAATGTTATTGAGCGGTATAGCCACCATCGATTACCTGCAAACTACCGGTAATAAATTTGGCCTTATCTGACGCTAAAAACAACACTAACTCCGCCACTTCTTCCGGTTGTCCTAAACGGTTAAGTGGTTGTAATTTTTCTTCTTCTTGATGAATTTCTGTTTTGTTTTCACCAGACTTTTGACAATAATTATCGATGGCGTGGTGATATAAAGGCGTTTCGATAGTGCCAGGACAAACGGCATTAGCTCTAATATTAAATGCAGCATAATCGAGGGCCGTGGTTTTTGCCATTGAAGCAAGCGCAGCTTTACTTAAGTTATAAGCAAATGAATTATGTTTAGCCACCAACGCTTGATCGGAAGACATAAGAATAATAGCGCCGTTATTTTGGGTTTTCATACTAGGTAAAACAGCTTTTACAGCAGCATAAGCGCCCTTGACATTGATATTGAATACCTTATCAAAATCAGCTTCTGAGGTGTTTTCAATATTGGCTGAAAAGTGGATGCCTGCATTTGAAACCAATACATCAATAGCTTGATGCTTGGTAATATTGTCAATAATGCTAGTTACCTGATTCACATCAGTAACGTCACAATGACAAAACTCTCCAAAAGATGACGGAGATAAATCCAAGTTAAAAACGTGGTAATTATTTTGTTCAAATAATTTAACTATGCTCAAGCCTATACCTGAACTACCACCAGTAACGACACATATTTTTTTCATCTAATTAAACCACTAATTACGTTGAATAGAGCATTTTATCTAATGATAACGCTAAGTTCAGTTCAGTGCCATTTTCTTATTTTAGTAAATTCGCTATAATGCCCGTAATTATAAAACTTGAGATTTTTTCATGAGAGCATGTGGCGTTGAAATAAAAGGTAATGATGCAATTATTTGTATTATGTCTAAAGAAAACAATTTGTATGATATTCCTCATACACGAGTACAAAAAGTTAGCCTTGATAATGCCGGTGAGGCTGAACAAGTACAACATTTTCAGTTCACCTTTGCGAAACTAATGGAAGACTACCAAGTAAGTCATGTACTCATTAAAGGGCGAGCACTAAAAGGAAAATTTGCCGGCGGCCCTATTGGCTTTAAAGTTGAAGCGGCAATTCAATTAATAAAAGAATTACATGTTGAAATTTTAGCGGGTACGTTTATTAAAAAAGAATTAGCCAAAAGCCAAATAGATATTGATTTTAGAGATACAGGATTAAAACAATATCAAGAGCAAGCTTTTACGACCGTTTTTGCTTATTTAGAAACCTTGTAATAACCACTTATTAAGTGAAGTTTAAAGTAACGCAAGATAGAGTAGAGAAGGGAAGCGCAGGCTTCCCTTTTTAATTATTACTAGTGATAGAACTGTAATCAGGGTTTAATGATTTCTTTTACAGCGAGTTCTAGCTTAGGGTTATTCACATTTGAACTTGTTGATTTATAAACTGCTTTACCTTGGCGATTTATAAAAAAAGTTGTCGGCGTACCTCTAACCCCATATTTTTTAGCAACTAACTCTCCTTTTACTGCGGTAATGAAATCATGACCACGTTTGTTGATTTCATCTTGTGGTTTTGCACCTTCATCTTCATTGAAGCTAATCGACACTAATTTGATGCCAGAACGTTGATACATTTTTTCAAGTTCAACTAATTTGGGTTGTAGTTTCTTACAATAAGGACACCAAGTGGCCCAAAAATGTAAAATTACGGGCTGACCTTGATAATCTTTTAACGAAATAGCTTTCCCTGCCTGTGTGGTTAATTGCCAAGGCGGTGCCGTTGGAAAATCTTCAGCAATAGCGTTGGGAAGGTACCAAGATAAAAGAAAAAGTAGACCAAAAAGAGTTTTTATTTTTTTCATATAAAATTTTTAAAATTTGAATTGTATATACACGACCTAGTGTAAGTGCTTTTTATTGCATATTATTTCTATTGTTATTGATAGTTTGTAAAAATGTTAATGATACATTAGTAACATCACGATATTTATCAGGTAGCGCTATCTGTTTTATTTACCGATAAATGTTGGCTTTTGTTTCTTAAAAAATGCTGTTGTAGCACTTTTAAAATCTTCGCTGATTGAGCAATTTACTTGAAAACTTGATTCAAGGTTAATTATTTCTTCAACAGAAGAGGTAGGTACAGCGCGCATTATCTGCTTTCCATACATTTGTGCTAGTGGAGCACCTGCGGCAAGGCTTTGTGCCCATGCTTGAGTTGCTTCATCAAGCTTTGAAGACTCTATCACTTTATTGACCAAACCGTATTTCAAGCAATCATCGGCTTGTAGACGGTCAGACTCAATGAAAACTTGGTAGGCTTTTTTATAACCCATCGCGGATACCAGATAATGAGCCATGCCGCCATCAGGAACCAGCGAAAGTCCCGCGAAGGCTATATAAAGAAAGCCATCATCCGACATAATTGCTAAATCACAAGTCATTGCTAAGGCTGCGCCAATACCTGCACAAGCACCGTTAATTGAGGCGATGTAAGGTTTACTTGATTTGGCAATTCCCATCAATACAGGCTTGTACTCTTGCTGAATTTGCTCATCGATTGTGTCAAAGCCAGCGAGACCTTCACTTAAATCTGTGCCAGATGAAAAGCCTCTACCTTCGGCACGAATCACCACTATTCGCACATCTTCATTCGCTTCAATAGTATCAATAACCTGCTTTAATTCTTTACGCATTATCTGGCTGATCGCATTCATTACCTTAGGTTTATTTAGGCTAATGGTCGCTACTCGGTTTTGAATTTCGTAGCTGATAGTGTCAAACTCACTCATAATTCATTCTCGATATATTAACTAGATAAAGGTAAAGCACCGCGTGTCTAATTTTGCTGGTGATTAACGGCCATTTTATAATAAAGTGTTTTAGCGATTCAAATATCGCTAGTTTTAAAAATACAATCAGGTGTGCCTATTTACTTGGTAGGCAAGGGATGTTGATTGTTGAATCACTCTAAGGACAATACTGATTAAGATCAAGTCCAAAAAATTGGGTGAAATAAAAGTGTTAGTGGGATATTAGGAGGAATAGTTAAAGCAGCGTAAATTACAGGAATAAAAAAACCGACTAAAAGTCGGTTTTTTAAAAATTACAATAAGTAATCAGAAAAACGTAATGTACTATTTTGCCTATAGGGCTTTAATAGCAGCATTTAAACGGCTCTTACTACGAGCTGCTTTGTTTTTATGAATAAGACCTTTACTTGCGTAACGGTCTAAAATTGGTGTAGCAGCAGATAATTCTTTTGTTGCTACTTCTTTATCACCGGCTTCAATTGCTGCAAGTACTTTTTTAACTAAAGTACGCATCATTGAGCGACGGCTTCCATTGTGTTGACGGCGCTTTTCAGATTGTACTGCGCGCTTCTTAGCTTGCTTTGAGTTAGCCAAGGTGACTCCTAAAAAATGTTATATAAGCTTAAATTTAAGGCGACGAAATATGCCTTTTTTTTAGCTGATTGTCAAATGATTTAATTGCTTTATCCAATAAAAAAGCAATTAAATTGAATTTTGCATGTTACTGTTGTGAACGGGCGTAAGTATACATTGTTTATATAGATAAAATCATTACATAATAGCAGCTTCTTTGAGTTAATTATTTCCCTACTCTCTTCATATTATTTTCGAGGACATTTTTTTGAGTAAAAAGTTAATAAAATCAGGGATGATTGTCAGCTTCATGACCTTGGTTTCTCGGGTGTTAGGCTTAGTACGTGATGTGGTCATTGCTAATGTTATGGGTTCAGGGGTTATGGCTGATGTTTTTCTGTTTGCCAATAAAATCCCTAATTTTTTTCGGCGACTCTTTGCTGAGGGCGCTTTCGCTCAAGCTTTTGTTCCTGTGTTAAGTGAATATCATAATAAAGATGAATTAAATGCACAGGCAAGTGAACACGATGGCAGCAAGGTAACATCTGATACTTCTCTTAACGAGACTAGACGATTAATTGCACAAGTTTCAGGTACGTTAGGCGTAATTATTACGTTGGTTACTCTCTTTGGTATGTTGGCCTCACCGCTATTTGTTATTTTATTTGGTGGGGGCTGGTTTGTTGATTGGTTTAATAATGGGCCTGAAAGTGTTGGTGGGGAAAAGTTTGAGCTGGCGGCTAGCTTATTAAAAATCACCTTTCCTTATTTGTGGTTTATTAGTTTTACTGCTCTAGCGGGCGCAGTACTGAATACAATGGGGCGGTTTGCTGTTGCGGCTTTCACCCCTGTATTACTTAATATTGCGATTATTCTCATGGCGGTATATGGCGCTGAGTATACCCAAAGTCCTGCTTATGCACTTGCATGGGGAGTATTCTTTGGGGGCTTGATTCAGTTTCTTTTTCAAATCCCTTTTTTATTAAAAGCGGGTGTTTTAGTTAAGCCTTGTTGGTCTTGGCATAGTCATGGAGTGACTAAAATTCGTAAATTGATTGTTCCCGCCTTGTTTGGTGTATCGGTTACGCAAATTAACTTACTTCTTGATACCTTGATTGCCAGCTTTTTAATTACCGGTTCTATTAGTTGGCTCTATTATGCTGATCGATTATTAGAATTTCCATTAGGCTTATTTGGTATTGGCATTGCGACAGTTATTTTACCCAGCTTATCTAAACTACACAGTAAAAATAGTGCTACAGAATTCACTGCGACTTTAGATTGGGGTATTAAAGTTATTTCTTTGTTTGGCTGGCCTGCTTTAGCTGGACTTATGGTGCTTGCTCAGCCGATTATTATGGTGTTGTTTATGCGAGGTGAGTTTAGCCAAAATGATGTACTACAAGTATCAATGGCATTGTTTGCCTATCTTTCTGGCTTATTAAGTTTCATGTTCATTAAAGTATTAGCGCCTGGTTATTATGCTAGGCAAGATACTAAAACACCGGTGAAAATTGGTATTATAGCGATGGTTTCTAATATGGCCTTTAATTTAATGCTTGCCCCCTTTTTTGGTTATGTTGGCCTGGCAATAGCAACGACTATGTCGGCAACATTAAATGCTTGGCTGCTTTACCGCGGGTTAAAGCAGCAAGGTGTTTACCATTTATCGACAAGTACTAAATTTTATATCGGTAAATTAGTCTTATCGGCTCTGGTGATGGCAATGGTAGTTTATCAATTATCCTATGATTTTGATGTTTGGTTAACGATGAGTTTTACTGATCAAGTATTACAACTAATGATATGTATTGGTGGTGGCTGCTTGAGCTATTTTACAATGGTGGCCTTATTGGGGATTCGAATAGGCGACTTTAAGGTGAAAAATTAAAATAATATTTAGGAAATACTGATTATTATTACTGGTTAATATATAATTCGGCGATTTATTTTATCTACATATTTGCTTTAGGCTTTAAACACAAACCTTGTGGTTTGTTCGCGCTATATAATATTAGGCTCGAAGAGCGGTTTTTACGTGTATAAATCCTTAAATATGATGTAGAAAGTAGTAGTGATTTATTTGATTTTTGGTTGTCAAAAGGCAGTATAAATAGTAATGCAATTAGTTCGCGGTATACACAATATTCAGCCGGAAGATCATGGGTGCGTGTTAACAATAGGCAACTTTGATGGTGTACATAAAGGGCATCAACGTGTGATTGCTGCCTTAGTCGCTAAAGCCAAGGCATTAAATTGTGCAGCTGCTGTGTTAGTGTTTGAGCCACAACCACAGGAATTATTTGCTGGAGACAATGCTCCAGCACGTCTATGCCGTTTAAGAGATAAATATTCACTGCTTGCAGAATTAGGTGTTGAACGGTTAATTTGTGTTAACTTTACCCGAAAGTTTGCTAGCCAAAGTGCACAACAGTTCATTGAACATTTGTTGGTGGAAAAACTTGGCATTCAACACTTGATTGTTGGCGATGATTTTCATTTTGGTAAAAATCGCTTCGGTGATTTTACTATGTTATCCGAGGCGGGAAAGACGTTCGGTTTTGATGTAACTGATACCGCTAGCTGTAAAATGGCTAATTGTCGGGTGAGTAGTACTGCGATACGGCAAGCGTTAGAGCAAGATAACTTAAAAGATGTTGAGCGCATGTTAGGCAGACCATATTCCATAATAGGAAAAGTCTTTCATGGTGATAAGCGTGGACGGCAACTAGGTTTTCCAACGGCAAATGTGCTATTGAAAAGGCGAAACTCTCCTTTAGAAGGTGTTTTTGCTGTGGTAGTTAATACCAACAATGGCACCTTCAATGGTGTTGCTAATATAGGCTCTAGACCAACAGTCAACGCGATAAGACAACAATTAGAAGTGCATATTTTTGACTTTGATACTGATCTTTATGGTCAATGTATTGAAGTGATCATTAAGAAGAAAATTCGTCAAGTAATGAAGTTTGATAGCCTAGAAGCGTTAACCGCGCAAATTAAGCTAGATAGTACTCAAGCTAAAGAACAATTAAAGCATATAGATTAGGCATGTGCCTGATAATTTGAAAAATTTAAATAACCGGATAAAGATTTAAATGAGTGATTATAAACATACCCTAAACTTGCCAGCCACGTCGTTTGCCATGAAAGGCAATATGGCAAACCGTGAACCGAATATGCTCAAAGAATGGGCTGCTAAAGACTTGTATGGAAAAATTCGTACAGCCAAGAAAGGTAAAAAATCATTCATCTTGCATGATGGTCCTCCTTACGCCAATGGTAATATTCACATTGGTCATGCGGTAAATAAGATATTAAAAGATATTATCGTTAAATCAAAAACATTGTCTGATTTTAACTCGCCTTACGTGCCTGGTTGGGATTGTCATGGTTTACCGATTGAATTAATGGTTGAGAAAAAAGTTGGGAAACCAGGTCATAAGGTTTCAGCGAGTGTTTTTCGCGAAAAATGTCGAGAATATGCCGCTAAGCAAGTAAATGGCCAGCGTGAAGACTTCAAACGTTTAGGTATTTTTGCTGATTGGGAAAAGCCTTACTTAACCATGGATTTTGATACAGAAGCGAATATTATTCGTTCGTTAGGGAAAATTGCTGAAAATGGTCATTTACACCAAGGTTTTAAACCTGTGCATTGGTGTACAGATTGTGGATCTTCATTAGCGGAAGCTGAAGTAGAATACAAAGACAAACAATCGCCAGCGATTGATGTGAAATTTACTGCAGTAGATCTTGAGGTTGCTGATAAGTTTAATCATCCTGAAAATCACCAAGGTGAAGGGGATGTTTCACTTGTTATTTGGACTACAACGCCTTGGACACTTCCTGCTAACCGTGCAGTTGCGGTACATGCCGATGTTGAATATACCTTAGTGCAATGTGAAACCGAGCAAGGGAAAGAGCGATTAATTTTAGCTTCTGATTTAGTGACTTCATGTATGGACCGTTTTGGTATAACTAAATACCATGCGCTAGGTTTTTGTAAAGGTGCTGAATTAGAATTAGCTCAACTCAAACATCCATTTTATGATTTCACTGTGCCAGTGATTTTAGGTGAACATGTTACTACTGATTCAGGTACCGGTTGTGTGCATACTGCGCCTGGTCATGGTGTAGAAGATTTTGTTGTAGGTAAGTTGTACAACTTAGAAGTAGCAAATCCAGTGGGTGCAAACGGTGTATATTTAGAAGATACTGAATTATTTGCAGGCCAACATGTTTTTAAAGCCAATGCGAGCGTTGTTGAAACGTTAAAAGAGCATGGCACATTAGTTCATCATCATGCATTAGAGCATTCTTATCCACATTGCTGGCGCCATAAAACGCCATTAATTTTCCGTGCAACACCACAATGGTTTATTAGCATGGACAAGAAAAATTTGCGTCAAGATTCGCTTAAGGAAATTGAAAAAACACAATGGATCCCAGATTGGGGACAACGTCGTATTGAATCGATGGTTGAAGGCCGACCAGATTGGTGTATCTCGCGCCAGCGTACGTGGGGCGTGCCAATGGCATTGTTCATACACCAAGACACAGGTGCTTTGCATCCACGAAGCATAGAGTTAATTGAAACGGTTGCTAAACGTGTTGAAGAAAAAGGTATCCAAGCTTGGTTTGATTTAGATGCAGCTGAGCTTATCGGTGATGACGCTAAAGAATACATTAAGGTACCTGATACCTTAGACGTATGGTTTGATTCAGGCACAACCCATTTTTCAGTAGTTAATGCGCGTGAAGAATTTGATGGCGTTGCAGACTTATACTTAGAAGGCTCAGATCAACATCGTGGTTGGTTTATGTCATCTATGATCTCATCAGTAGCCATGAACGGTGAAGCACCTTATAAGCAAGTGCTCACGCATGGTTTTGTGGTTGATGCTAAAGGCCATAAAATGTCTAAATCTTTAGGTAATGTGATCACTCCGAAGGAAATCACCAATTCTTTAGGTGCTGATATATTACGTTTATGGACAGCGTCGGTAAATTATACGCAAGAGATTACTGCAGGCGATGAAATATTCAAACGCCAAGCTGATGCGTATCGTCGTATTCGAAATACCTCTCGCTTTTTATTATCAAACTTAAATGGCTTTGACCCTAAAACTGATTCAATTGCCTTTGATGATATGGTTGCACTTGATCGCTGGGTTGTAGATCAAGCAGCACGTTTACAAGATGACATTATTATTGCTTACGATGAGTATGAATTTCATGTGGTAGCACATAAGCTAATGAACTTTTGTACAAATGAATTAGGTGGATTCTATTTAGACATCATTAAAGACAGACAATATACTGCGAAAAGTGATTCTAACGCCCGTCGCTCTTGTCAAACTGCAATGTACTTAATTGCCGAAGCAATGACTGCTTGGATGGCACCTATTTTATCATTTACCGCACAAGAAATTTGGCAAGCATTACCAGCGCCAGTTACTGGTGAACGTGATGAGTTTGTCTTTACGGGAGTTTGGTTTGATGGT
>JAWUXK010000082.1:0-12951 GCA_034111385.1 Colwellia sp.
GCTTCTTTATGTTTTGGGCGTAAGTCATCAATAACACGACGTTGTAATCGTTCGTCTTGATAACGTTCTATTTTAGCAATAACCGACATATCATGGGCTTCGGCTAGTGATATTGCAGTACCCTTTAAACCAGCACGGCCTGTTCGACCTATACGGTGAATATAAATATCAACCTTACGCGGCATATCAAAATTGATGACATGGGTTATGTCATCAATATCTAAACCGCGAGCAGCAACATCAGTCGCCACTAATATTTTAATTTCACCACTTTTGAAACGAGAAATTGATTTATTACGTTTATCTTGGGGCATTTTTCCTTCAAGCCAAACGCAGGGTAATTCTTCGCTGTACAATTTTCCTGATAAATATTGCACCGTTTCACGTTTATTTGCAAAAACAACGGTGCGCTCTACACCTTCTTGTTTCAATATGTTAACTAATAAATCCAATTTATGTTGGGCGCTATCAGTGATATGCATCCATTGATGAATTTTGGCTTTTTCTTTTCTAGAAGGAGAAGATTCTAGAAATTCAGGCTCTGTTAATACTTCTTTAGCAAAGCGAATAACACCAGCGCCTTCTAATGTAGCAGAAAATAGCATGGTCTGTTTACGCCAACGAGCTTCACCAACAATACGGTTAATAGCTTCACTAAAGCCCATATCTAACATACGGTCAGCTTCATCCAATACTAAAATTTCAATTTCACGCGCGTCAAATTGTTCATTTTCAATGTACTCTAATAAGCGACCAGGTGTAGCCACTAATATATCAGTAGTGCTATTTAAAATGTCATCATGGCTGCCGTAATTTACGCCGCCGGTAATTACGCCGGTTTTAATTTTAGTTAGCTTAGCTATTTGTTCGCTGTCTTGGCCTATTTGAATCGCTAACTCGCGTGTTGGTGTTAATATTAACACTCTAGGAAAACCCGGTTGTGTTCGAGGGTAATCAAGTAAATGTTGAGCAATAGGTAATAAAAATGCAGCTGTTTTACCTGTGCCTGTTGGCGCAGAGGCTAGGATGTCTTTTCCTATCATGGCTTTTGGAATAACCAATTCTTGGATAGACGTTGGCTTTTTATAACCAAGTTCTTCAATACTGGCTAATAATTCAGAGTCGAGATCAAATTGCTCAAACATAAGGGATTTTCACTAAGTTGGGAGTTTTCTTTAGATGGCTGCAATTATAGTGGTTTTAAGGACAGCTGTAACTATTTTATCGCGTTAGGCTAAAGTTAGGCTCGAGTATTTATTTTTCGCTGTACTCGATTAAAATTTGTTCACACCATTGTTCAATTCGCTCATCACTGAGATCATATTGGTTATCTTCATCAAGTGATAAGCCAACAAAAGAATTACTATCTTCAGTTAGGGCTTTTGATGCATTGAATTCGTAGCCCTGATTTGGCCAGTAACCAATCAGTTGCGCACCTTGTGCGATAACCTGTTCATGTAACATACCCAGTGCATCTTGAAACCAATCGGTATAACCTATTTGGTCACCCATGCCATACAAAGCAACTATTTTATCGCTTAGGTCTAATGTATTTATATCGAGCCAAACAGATTCCCAGTCTTCTTGAAGTTGGCCATAGTCCCAGGTTGAAATTCCAAAAATAATTAAGTCATAATCCAGACAGTTAGCAAGCGAAACGTCTTTAATATTGAGTAGTTCAACTAGTTCGGCTCCTATGGCAGCTTGAATTTTTTCAGCTGCAATTTCGGTATAACAAGTGGTGGAGCCGTAGAATAAACCAATTTTCATGAAAGTTTGCCTAAAAAGAAGGGAAGTAGATAATTACTAAAGATTTTAACAAGATCATTTAGTACAATTCAATTCAATGTTGCAGAATTGCAGCGACGATTGCAATTTCATTCTGATTAAAACGGTCTGTTTTATTAATATGTAGTCGTTAATTGAATATTTAGGAATTTAAGTATGTTTAATAAGGTTTTGATTGTTTGTGGTTTTGTTATAACAGCAATAAGCGTCTTCTTTTTTATTAATGAGCAAGCAGTTGCCAACACTTCAACAGTAGTACCAAGCACATTGGCTAAATCAGCTGAAGTGGACCCCACGCAATTAAATATTGGCCTCTTAAAAGCAAAGATTAAAACTAAGTTAGGTTTAACCGTTGTTAAAGTTGAAAAAACGCCTGTGCCAGGTATTGCTTTACTGATAACGGATCAAGGCTTATTTTACTCAAGCTATAATGGTGATTATTTTATTCAAGGCAAGGTGTATAGTTTAGTCACTTCAGTTACTGATTTAGCCGAACAAAGCCTAGCTAAACTGCGTTTAGAAGGGATGGAAAAATTTAAAGACGACATGATTGTCTATAAAGCCAAAGATGAAAAATATGTCGTGACAGTTTTTACTGATATCACTTGTGGATATTGTCGTAAAATGCACAAAGAAATGGATGAATATAATGCACGTGGAATCACTTTTCGTTATTTAGCTTATCCTCGCTCAGGTATTAAAGATCGACTTGGTAATTATACTGAAGGCTTTAAAGATTTGCGCTCAGTATGGTGTAATGAGGATTCTGTTGCTGCGATGACCGATGCTAAAAACAGTAAAGGTGTTAGTTATCGAGAATGTGACACACCGATTGAAGGTCAGTTTAACTTTGGTCGCCAAGTGGGCGTTAATGGCACCCCTGCTATTATTTTGTCAACGGGTATGATGGTGCCAGGGTACCAGCCTCCAGCTCAATTAGAACAATTATTACAATCTCTTTAACTTGTTAATTTACCTTGTCTAACGATTAACTTATGAAGAAAGAAATTATTCGCCGTAAAAAAATGCCTACTGAGCATTTGCCAAATACTATACCTGAAAGTATTCGGCAAATTTATGCCAGTAGAGGCGTTGAATCTTCACACCAACTTGAGCTTAGCGTAGGTAATTTACAAGGGCTTAATTTACAAAAAAATAATGAAGGCGATCAGGCTTTAAAAGGGCTAAGTGAGGCTTGCCAGCTTTTACACTTTGCGTTAACCCAAAATACTCACATTACTATCGTGGGTGATTTTGATGCTGATGGTGCCACGAGTACGGCATTGATGATGGTGGCGTTAACATTAATGGGCAGTGTTAATCACTCTTTCTTAGTACCAAATCGTTTTGAATATGGCTATGGTTTAACCCCTGAAATTGTGGACATTGCCGCTAAGCAAGGGGCACAGTTGTTAGTAACCGTTGATAATGGTATTAGCTGTGTTGCTGGTGTCAATCGAGCCAAAGAGCTTGGTTTACAAGTGCTTGTCACCGATCACCACTTACCCGGCCTTGAACTCCCCAAGGCTGACGCCATTGTCAATCCTAACCAAGTCGGTTGCCCATTCCCAAGTAAGTCACTTGCTGGTGTCGGAGTTGCTTTTTATTTGATGTTAGCGTTAAGAAGTCACCTTAGAGAAAAAGGCTATTTTGTTGAACATCATATTAAAGAACCTAATATTGCCCAGTTACTTGATTTAGTGGCTTTAGGGACGGTTGCTGATGTGGTGTCCCTTGATACTAATAATCGTATTTTGGTTGATCAAGGTTTAAAGCGTATTCGCGCAGGTCAAACTCGCCCTGGTATTCAAGCACTAATTGAAGTAGCGAATAAAAATCAACAACGTTTAGTTGCCTCAGATTTTGGTTTTGCGTTAGGCCCAAGAATAAATGCTGCTGGGCGTTTAGATGATATGTCGTATGGTATTAATTGCTTACTAGCACCTGATTTAGGCAGTGCGCGTGTTATAGCGGCGGATCTTGACGATTTAAATAAAGCGCGCCGCGAAATAGAGCAGGGTATGCAAGTTGAGGCTGAAGCTATATTTCAACAACTCAATTTTTCATTAGATAACTTACCTAATGCCATTGCCTTATATCAACAAGACTGGCATCAAGGCGTAATTGGTATTGTTGCAGGGCGACTAAAAGAAAAGTTTCATCGCCCTTGTATCGTGTTTGCTAAGGGGAGTGACGATGATTCAATTCCTTCTGAAAATCAAGAGATTAAAGGCTCGGCTCGTTCCATTCCCGGTTTACATATTCGTGACTTGTTAGAACATATTGACAGTCAACACCCCAACTTAATTCTTAAGTTTGGTGGTCATGCTATGGCGGCAGGCTTATCAATCAAACAGGCGGACTTTGAACAATTTCAATTGTTATTTAATGAGTTAGCTGGGAAGTGGCTTAAAGCTGAGGACTTACAAAGTATTATATTATCAGACGGTGAACTGGCCGTTAATCATTTAACGCTAAATTTTGCAGAGCAATTACGTGATGCTGGTCCTTGGGGACAAAACTTCCCTGAACCCTTATTTGATGACACCTTTATGTTAGTACAGCAACGAATTGTTGGCGAGAAACATCTAAAATTAGTAGTTGAAAAACAAGGTTTAGTACTTGATGGTATCGCCTTTAATATCGACGTTTCTTTGTGGCCAAACACTAACGTAACGCGAGTACATTTAGCCTACCGTCTTGATGTGAATGAATTTCGTGGCAAGCGAACCGTGCAATTAATGGTAGAGAACATCACTGCTCTTGAGCCCTAGAAGCTATGACAGAAAAAACACTCGCTATCATTGAATTACCACAGTTAGCTTTAGCTTTTATCCCTGTATTGGTCGTTTTATTTATTCAGTTTTCTTGGTCTTTACCCCAAAAAAGAACCATGCATGCGCTGGCTCGTATGTTAGTGCAATTATTGTTTGTCGGTTTTTTTCTTGGTTATATATTTGATTCAAGTAGCACTTGGCTAGTGTTGATATTATTGATTGTAATGGTATTATTTTCTAGCTGGATAGCGTTAAATAATATTAATGCGCCTAAGCTATATTTGTTTCAACGAGCTATATTAGCTATTTCACTTAGCGGTGCTTTAACATTATTAGTTATTAGCCAAGGTGTCTTAAATTTATCTCCTTGGTATCACGCACAAACACTTATTCCCCTTGCCGGAATGGTTTTCGCTAGTTGTATGAATAGTGTTAGTTTATCTGGTGAACGTTTTTATTCTGAGCTGAATAATAACGTTAGTTATGAACAGGCTAGAAATATTGCTTTTCAAACATCAATGATCCCCAACGTGAATGCACTACTCGCTGTTGGTATTGTTTCTTTACCAGGCATGATGACAGGGCAAATTCTTTCAGGTATTTCTCCCTTTATTGCCGCAAGGTATCAGATTATGGTTATGTGTATGATTTTTGCTTCTGCTGGTATTTCATCGGCTTATTTTCTTTACTTAAATAAACCAAAAACGACTTAGCTCTGTTGATTAAGTAAAACAATAGGTTCATCGAAATTCATATTTGTAGCCAAAAGTTATGAGAGCAGAGTGCAGTTTTTTTCGTAGGGATAAATTGTGTGGCGTGCTTAATTACTAGTAGAATAGCGATTCTTCTTACTTGGCAATAAGTATGAAATAGAAGGGCATTACGCTTAGTACTTTAGTTTATTATTTATTAACTAAGTTTTGATGAGCAAGAAATAAAAAACGTAGATGATCGCTCATCTACGTTAAAAATATAAAAGTTATCAGAGATACTTTTATATTTAGTACATGTGCTGACCACCATTAATAGATAATGTAGAACCAGTACAGAAACCGGCTTCATCAGCAACTAAAAATAATACAGAACGAGCAATATCTTCTGGCTCGCCTAAACGACCTACTGGTATTGTTTTAACAATTTTAGCTAAAACGTCTTCAGGTACAGCACGAACCATATCAGTTGCAACATAACCTGGTGCAATCGCATTTACTGTAATACCAACACCTGCGCCTTCTTGTGCTAGTGCTTTAGTAAAACCATGGATACCAGATTTAGCTGCAGCATAGTTTACTTGACCATATTGGCCAGCTTGACCATTAACTGAACCTATATTTACAATACGTCCAAATTTGCGGTCTCTCATACCTTCAATAACTGCACGAGAAGTATTGAAACAAGATGCTAAGTTGGTTTGAATAACAGCATCCCATTTTTCAAAGCTCATTCTATGCATAGTACCATCTCTTGTAATACCTGCGTTGTTTACAAGAACTTCAATAGGTCCAGTTGTAGACTCTATATCACTGATAGCTTTACTTACATCTTCAAAACTACCAACATCAAATTTAGAGGTTTGGATACCTGTGCGCTCTGTAAACTCTTGAGCTGCTTGATCATTACCCGCATAATTCGCGATTACAGTATAGCCATTTTCTTTCAACATAACGCTGATAGACTCACCTATTCCACGTGTTCCGCCTGTTACTAATGCAATGCGTCCCATATTTTTACTCCTTGTTGATTTAATATTATTATATAGATATTTAGAAGCTTCATATGTGTTTCAGCTTTCTGATCGATATCCATCATATATCAAGCTGAATCATTCAACTATTAAACTAAAGTAGGGGGTTGACGAAATATAATTTTATTTTACTAGGTAAAATTGTTTTTTATTTGACATAAATGGATAAATTGCAGTTCGTTTTAAAAGGAAGTTGTTATACATTAAATTGCTGGTTAATAAATGGACGTATTTTATAGTTATATCTTTTTGGTATAAGATATGTTTTTGGGTTTTTGTCTTTAGGGATAAGTTTAATTATAAAGTTATTATTCATAATATAAATGTGGAGTGAATAGTTAATATTAGCCAGATATCATTATATTCTGTTAAAATATAACCAATCAATTAACTAATGGAATAAAAAAATGACACACAAAAAAACAGCTTTAGTAACGGGTTCTGTCAGTGGTATCGGCTTAGGAATCGCAACAGATCTCGCTAAGCAAGGTTACAAAGTCCTTATTAGTGATATTAACTTAGCTGTCGCTCAGGATGTTGCCGAAAATATTAACCAGTCAGGAGGAGATGCGCTAGCATTTAAACTTGATGTTACCGTACAAGCTGATATTGATAATATTATTGCGCACGCCGATGAGTTTAATAATCGCATCGATGTTTTAGTTAATAATGCTGGTATTCAATATGTTTCTAAATTAGAAGAATTCCCCGCGGATAAATGGCAATTGATTACTAATGTTTTATTAGTTGGCCCAGCAATGATGACCAAAGCCGTATTACCTTTAATGCGAGCTAATGATTTTGGTCGTATTATTAATATTGGCTCTTTACATGGGTTAGTTGCTTCGCCATTCAAAAGTGCTTATGTTGCAGCCAAGCACGGTATTATCGGATTTTCTAAAGTTATTGCGTTAGAAACGGGTGATCAAGATATTACAATTAATACCATTTGCCCTGCCTATGTTAAAACGCCGTTGGTGGCAAAACAAATTGCAGATACAGCTAAACAACACGGTATTTCTGAAGAGGAAGTTGTTAATAATATAATGCTAGCACCAATGCCGAAAAAAGCTTTTATTGATATAGAAGAGATATGTGGTTCAGTTAGTTATTTAGCCAGTGATGTAGCTAAAAATATGACAGGACAAACCATGGTGTTAGACGGTGGTTGGGTAGCAAGATAGTCTAGAAGATTACATCCGTTAACATTGAAAGTTAACTGTAAATGTTAACGGATGTATAAAACTAAAAAAGTAGGCTTGTTTCATCAAGCCTACTTTTTTTATTTGCTAGTTAAACTAGTTAGTTAAATAGATTAAACCTATTACACATAGGTAAAAGTTTCCACAGATTTTATATATTTTTCAGTATCAATAGATTTAACTGATTGACCATAGTTATCATGTTTGTAGATGAAGTCTGTGATACTAGGCGCTATTATATTACGGAAAGAAGACCCGCTAAATGTACCAAAATGTCCTACACCCTCAATAACTTGATGTAATTTTTCTTCGTCTGGAATACCAGTACATAAACGTTGAGCAGCTTCAGTTTGTCCTAATGAACAAATATCATCATTCTTTCCTTCAATGGTATGCAAAGAAGTACTTGTTATTGCCGATAAATCGACTAGCTCACCTTTGTAAGTCATTTCACCAGTAGCCAGTTTTTGATTAAGGAATACACGGTCAAGGGTTTCTAAATAGAACGTACCATTAAGGTCTAATACTGATAAATATTCATCATAAAAGTTACGGTGACTTTCACTTTTCTCTTCAACCCCATGAAAAACATGACTAAGATAATCATTATGTTTCTTAACATGGCTTTCCATATTCATAGAGATGAAAGAGGTTAACTGAATAAAGCCAGGGTAAACTTGTCTTCCTGCACCAGGGTAACGATTAGGAACAGGCATAACGACATTATTTTCAAACCAGGCTAAATCTTTTTCACTTGCATATCTATTCAACTCGTTAGGGTTGATACTTGTATCAATAGGGCCAGCCATTAAGGTAAGTGATTTAGGTGTAGAAGGATCTTTTGCTTTCGCCATTACTGCAGTAGCAATTAGTGCCTGAACCGTTGGTTGGCAAACAGCTAATAAATGGATGTCTTCGCCGATTTCTTGCATGAACTCGATAAGGTAGCTTACATAATCATCAAAGCCAAATTCGCCTTCGGATAACGGAACGTTTTTAGCGTCTAGCCAATCAGTAATATAAACATCATGGTCTGCAACTAGTCGTTCTATTGTTGCTTTAAGCAATGTAGCATGATGACCTGAAAGCGGAGCAACCAAAAAAAGTTTTGATTGTTGAACGTCAGTATCTTGTCTGAAATGAATTAAGTTACAAAAAGGTTTTTCTACAATAACTTCTTCAATTACTTCAACAGTTTCACCATCAATTAATGTGCTGGTAATGTCGAAGGGTTGTTTATCGTAAACTTTGGTGTGATGGAATGCACTATCAAGTCCAGCAATGATGCTTTTACCCAGTAAAGTTCGCTTATAAGGGTTATATGGGTGAGTCATTAGTTGTTGACCCACAGCGATAAAACCATTCATCAGTTCGGCGGTGCGACTATAGAGGTCATAAGTTTGATACAGCATGTGTTTTATCCTTGATAAAAAATTTAACAAGTACTATTTAATCTATTGAATTTAAACTGTTTAATCGTAGTAATTCATCAATAATACAGGTTGATTCGTTTACATTAGAGTTAATTAAGGACCCAATTTCATTTTTAGAATTAGCTAAGGATCCCATTATCTGCTATCTTATTGCGGTGCAGCATCAAGATTTGAAATGAGTATACCTATCAAAATCAAGTTGGTCAATAATTCTTTGCTGCACTGCAATAAAGTTGCATAAATCTATCGTCTTTTTCACGTTAGTCAGGCACTATATGTTAATATTCAAGCTTGGTGCAATGCTGCTAAAGTAGGTAACTCGGTGCTACTAAAGTAGATGGTTGGCAAATGAGTTTGTATCTTCTTGTTATTATTTAGATTTTATTGTTATCATTTGTAATTATTGATATTAAAACATTTTAATCTGGGTCAGCTTTAAGAGCAAATAGGTTATAACCACATCTTTTACAAGGATATATTATGGAATCAGAACAGCTAGAAGAAGTCACTGATTTTTTAGAGCAATACTCAGAGATATTTAACACCATGGTCCAAAAGGTGTTAAGTGACACTGATGAAAAAAGTTTTAATTCAATGATGGATTCAGATAAGTTAGCTGAACTTTTATCTAAAGGAGTAAAAGTTGATACTGCTATGTTGTTGAATCAACAAATGTCTTTTATGAGTCAACAAGCTGAACTGTGGCAAAATGCAACCAAAGCACTTCTTGGTAGTAAAGTTGAACCAGTTATATCTGAAGAAAAAAATGATAGAAGGTTTAATGACAGTGAATGGTCTGATAATCCGGTTTATAGCTATTTGAAACAATCTTATCTTTTAACCTCTAAAATGATGCAAGAAACGGTAAATAGCTTACATTTTGAGGATCCTAAAGCCGAAGAGCAGGTTAAGTTCTATACTCGACAATATATTAGTTCAGTTTCTCCAAGCAATAATGCCTTAACTAATCCAGAAGTTTGTCGAGACATATTAGAGTCTAAAGGCGAGAATCTTATCAATGGATTACAGAATTTTATTCAAGACCTACAAGAAAGCCCTATAGATGCCCTTAAAATTAATCAAACTAACGTTGATGCATTTACTTTAGGGGAAGACTTAGCGTATACCCCTGGTGATGTGATTTATCAAAATGAATTAATTCAGCTTATACAGTACAAAGCTACCACTAAAAAAGTTAATGAAGTGCCTTTATTGTTTGTCCCTCCTTTTATTAATAAATTTTATGTATTAGACATGGATGAGCAAAAATCATTAGTAAAATGGGCTGTAGATCAGGGACATACTGTATTTGTAATTTCATGGATAAACCCTGATAAGTCTCTTTCTCATAAAGGCTTTAATGACTATATGAAAGAAGGGCCAATTGCGGCTCTTGATGTTATTGAAGAAGTAACTAAATCGAAAAAAATGAATGTGGTTGGTTATTGTATTGGTGGAACATTATTAGCAACTACCCAATCATATTTATTGGCAAAAGGTGATACTCGAATTAATACGATGACCTTTTTGACAACCTTGTTAGATTTTTCAGAGCCAGGTGAAATAGGCGTTTATCTGTCAGAACAAATGTTACCTTTTTTGAAAAAGAATATTAAAGAAAAAGGTATTTTAGATGGCCGCGTACTGGGATTAGCATTTAGTATGCTTCGTGAAAACAGCTTATTTTGGTCGTATTTTGTCAATAACTACTTAAAAGGTAAAGATCCTGCGCCGTTTGATATTTTATACTGGAACAGTGATTCTTCAAACTTACCCGCAGAAGCCTTTGATTTTTATATGACCAATACCTATCAAGAGAATAATTTGATAAAAGATGGCAAGGTTGAGGTTGACGGTGTTCCAATTGAACTAAGTAAAATTGATACGCCAAGTTATTTCCTAGCGACAATTGCTGATCATATTGTTTTATGGCAAGCATCATATAAAGGCGCTCAACATTTTTCTGGACCTACACGGTTTGTTTTAGCGGGATCGGGCCATTTAGCAGGTGTTATTAACTCTGTAGAACACGGTAAATATCCACATTGGGTAAATGATGAACTGTCTGACACTGCAGAACATTGGTTTGAAAATTCAACTAAGAAAGAAGGCTCTTGGTGGACAGATTGGGAAGAATGGGTGATTCCTCAATCAGGTAAGCAAGTGACAGCACGTAAGCAAGGTTCTAAAAAATATTCAAGTATTGAAGCTGCACCGGGCAGCTACGTTAAAAAACGTATTTAGTCTTGTTTACTTAGAAATTTAATTGAAGGCGGCCCTAAAGGTCGCTTTTTGTATAGTCAGTATGTCTGTTATACTACTAGCTAAGACTACTTTCACTTAATTGTTAGTATAAAGCGTAAGTGAAAATTAATAACCAACCGAGGTTGCCGTTGATCAAAATTAAAAGATATCCAAACCGCCGTCTTTATGACACTTCACAAAGTCATTATGTGAATTTGGATTATATTCGAGAGCTCGTTATTTCTAATCAAGAGTTTCAAATTGTTGACTCTAAAACTGATGAAGATAAAACGCGTAGTATTTTAATTCAAATTATAAGTGAAGAAGAAACCAGTGAGCGGCAATCATTATTAACCAATACTTTATTGAAGCGATTAATTTGTTTTTACGGTAATGATAAACAAGACTATTTACAAGAGTTTCTTGAGCAGAGTATTTCTGCTTTCATTGAACATCAAGATGATATTTTAAAACTAAGTGGTGATATTAATAAGAATTCTCCGTTTGGTTTATTCAGCAGTATAGTGGAACAAAATATGAATATGTGGAGTAAATTTAACAAGCCAGGAGATAAAAAATAGAATTTTGTTGCACCGCAACAAAATAATGGTTGACTCTAGACTGAAAAATTGGTTAAATTCTCATCAAGCAATGCTGCAAAGCAGCAAAAATTTAGGAGAATAGTATGTTTAATCAATTTTCAGAGTTATTTGAGACCTCATTAAAGCAACCAATTAATAAATTGGTTGAATTAAATATCGCAACAGCAAGCACTGTTGCACATCAACAAGGATTACTTATTGCGAGTTTGCTTGATGATAGCCTTTCATTTAGTCGAAATATGACTTCGACTACTGATTTAACTAATCTTGTTGCCGAACAATCTAAATTTAGTGCCGATGTTCAGAATCAATTGACTGAAGCGTTGAAAGAAACATCTGGAACAATTAGCCAAGCGCAAAAAGATGCAGAAGTTATACTTAACGAATCTCTTTCAGCATTTTCATCAAAAACAGGCCAAGCAGTAGTTGAAGATAAACCTGTTGCACCTAAGGCAGCACCAAAAGCAGCCCCTAAAGCTGAAGTAAAAGCAGCACCTAAGGCAGCGCCAAAAGCAGCACCTAAAGCAGTACCAAAAGCTGAAGTGAAAGCAGCGCCAAAAGCAGCGCCAAAAGCAGCGCCAAAAGCAGCGCCAAAAGCAGCACCAAAAGCAGCACCAAAAGCAGCACCAAAAGCAGCACCTAAAGCTGAAGTGAAAGCAGCACCTAAAAAGTAATAAATCACTTTGAATAAAACCAAAACCCTCATTCATGAGGGTTTTTTTTTACTTTTTTTATTTCATTATTAAGTAGTTAGATAATATCCTTTATTTATTTGATGCGGCGCAGCATAAAAGTGTTGACGAGTATCTTTTGACTCATTATACTGGCTTTAAATCAACTTGCTGCACCGCAGTAAAACAAAAAGGAAGCTTTATTATGTTTACACAATTAAATGAACAACTAACTGAGCAATTTACTACTGCAATGGAATCATTCAAAAATGCAGATCAATTTTCTACTGCGATGAAACCATTTAACAGCCTTGTAGAAATTAATTCTAAAACTGTTGAGCAATTAATCAATCAACAAGCAGCATTAATTACTACCATCATGAACGATAGCGTAGCGCAAACTAAAGCGTTATCAGAAGAAAAAGATGTTGCAGCAGCAATTGAATCACAAAAAGTTTTCACTGAAGCGCTACAAGCAAAAGTTTCTGCT
>JAWUXK010000083.1:0-9336 GCA_034111385.1 Colwellia sp.
GCAAACAAAATACATGAGATGTTTGCGCCAGAAAACTTACAAGTACTCGGTTTACATAGTGTCTTTGAACACCATGATGCAATGGAAGAAATAAGCTTACGTGCATTTATGCATGAATTTAGAGTGAAATTTCCTGTTGGGATCGATAAAGCAAGTATAAGAAAAAAGGGGATTATTCCACAAACTATGGAGAAGTATTCAATGCAAGGTACGCCTACCTTGTTAATATTTGATAAAAAGGGTGAGCTAAAACTGCAACACTTCGGACACATGGATGACATGGAGCTAGGGTTTATATTAGGCACTTTAGTTTCTAAAGCTGTTAGTTAATCTATCGTATGAATAATGCTTGTACCCATCGAATTTCGCGTGTTGTTAACTAAAAAAGCATCAGCCAAACTGGAAGATGCTTTTTGATTAAATGCTTACTTATACTATGTACTGTGTTTTTACTGATCTTCGACGATAATAATATGTAAAACTTCAGGTCCATGAGCACCTTGAACTAACACACCTTCTATATCCGTTGTGCCACTAACCCCTGAAATTAAACACATATTTCTTGGAGTCTCACCCTTTTTAGCAATCTCATTTGCGATCAGGGCATAGTCATCCATATAGTGTAGTATTTTGGATTTTGGAATAACAGCAATAAGGTACAAGGGTAAAAAATTGAGTAAAATAGGCATATCGGGACTTGAATGCACAACAAACGATCCTGTTTCTGCAACACCGTATTCTGCCCAGCATAAGCCAACCGTATTATCTTCTTGAATATCACTATCCGTAGCGATACTTTGCCAATCTAGTTTTTGTAATGGTTCTATTTCTTGTACTTTAAGTGCTTGAGGCAAAGAGTGCTTGTTAAAAAATTGATTTACCGAATGAGGTAAATCATCAAGCGTAGCAATTTTTTCACAACTAGTACCGATAACCAACCCTGCTTCAATTCTAAGGGTTAACGCCTCAGTTGCATCATCAGATAAAAGCTTAGGGCGAGCGAATTCACTTTCTTGTAGTATTGCAAGGGCTTCTTCCTCAATGGTATTTACATCCATTTTAACGGTTGGCGAAGCCGCGTTAATTGCATCAAATATCTTTGCTCTACGTAGCTCATTTTGTTTTAGCTCAGTTTGTTGCTTATTCATTCTTTACGCTCCACCATTTTTGGCTTTTTTCATTTTTTTATATTGTTGCATAAATGTTGTCGATTCTGGTTCAAACAAATCACGATTACGCGTCCAGCCTGTAGTGAATGGCATATAGCTAATCCATCCCTTACGACTAAAGACCTTCATAAAAATAACGCCACAAGAAGAAAGTAATTGAAATAATCTCGGTCTTTTCGCGACTATGGCGAAAGACTGCACAACAAAACGATTTGTTAACGGCTCATATTTTTTCTCCCAAGATTGTGCTCGCAACGAGCGCAATAATTTCGGCAGTGGAATATTAACCGGACAAACATCTTCACAACGACCGTTCATGGTACAGGCATGTGTTTGTTTATTTGCCACTTCAAGGCTGTTTAAATGTGGGGTAAGCACAGAGCCCATTGGCCCAGGATAAACTGAGCCATAAGCATGGCCACCTATATGTTTATAAACCACACAATGATTCATACAGGCGCCACAACGGATGCAACGTAACATTTCTTCCATACCATCAGCGAGCATTTTGGTACGGCCATTATCAACCAAAACAATGTGGGTCTCTTCAGGCCCATCTGCATCATTAGGCCTTTTAGCGCCATTATGAAAAGTGATGTATTGCGTTATTTCTGCGCCCGTTGCAGAGCGGGTTAATAGTCTTAACAAAGGAACGGCGTGAGCCATTGAGGGAACTAATTTTTCAATACCTGCTGTTACTATGTGGACTTTTGGCGGTGTTATTGTAAGCTCAGCGTTACCTTCATTTGTTACTGTACATGAAGAACCGCTATCAGCTAACAAGAAATTTGAACCGCTAATCCCTATATCTGACGTTAAGAATTTAGTACGAAGATCTCGACGGGCACTTCTAACAAGATCTGTAATTTCTTCAGAGTAGGTTGGGTCTGTGTGAAATTCACGAAATAGCTTAACTACATCTTCTCTACTGCGGTGCATTGCGGGCCAAACAATATGAGAAGGGGGATCGCCGGCAAGTTGAATAATATGTTCAGCTAAATCCGTTTCAATTCGTTCAATTTCTGAATTATCAAATGCGTGAGTTAGGCCTATCTCTTCACCCAACATAGATTTACTTCGAGTGACTTTTTTAGCATTGTGATCACGACAAATATCTAAAACAATTTTTGAGGCTTCTTCAGCTGTACTCGCCCAGTGAACAATTGTCCCTTGCGCTAAAGCATTCTTCTCGAACTCAGCTAGATAATGATCCATATATTTAATTGTGTGATCTTTAACTTTTTGTCCCTGTGTCCGTGCTTTCTCAAATTCAGGAAAATTAGCAACCGCTTCGGTTCGCTTGGTTTCGGCCTTATCTGTTGTGCGTCGAATAATTTTTTTTAAATCAGGCTGGGCTAAAGCATCACTAACGTTCTGGGTGAAATTTTCAGGTTTATTTGCGTGCATTTTTGGCTCCTAAAATTTGTGGAGCTAAGCCAGCTAAAACTTCTGCAGTATGTAATGCTGTTATCTCTTTGTTACCTTCTCTATTGAGTTTACCTGCTATATTCATCAAACAACCCATATCTCCACCAAGTAGGTAATCGGCCTGCGTAGCTAAAACATTTTCAACTTTTTCAGCGACGATCTCATTTGAAATTTCTGAGTATTTCACACAAAATGTTCCACCAAAGCCGCAACATTCAGAATGGTTACTTAATGGCTTGTGCTCTAAACCTTTCACCGTAGATAACATTTGTCTGGGTTGCTCATACACATTAAGGGCACGATATCCT
Source organism: Colwellia sp. (assembly GCA_034111385.1). Classification (GTDB taxonomy): domain Bacteria; phylum Pseudomonadota; class Gammaproteobacteria; order Enterobacterales; family Alteromonadaceae; genus Colwellia. The sequence goes on from JAWUXK010000083.1 coordinate 2,906, forward strand.
GAGCAACTATCATGATAGGTATATGAGCCATCAAGCTCAACATCACTAGGGTGAAAGTGACAAACATCAACTAAAAATGACAGAAGCTCATGAGTAATGCTTGCCAAATGTTTAGCCCTTGCAAGCCATTTTGGGTCATCTTTGAATACTTCGATAAAATTCTTTTTGATCATTGCTGCACATGAACCAGAGGGCAGAACAACATAGTCAAAGTTTTCAAACTGTTCAATGGTTTGATAGGCAATTTGACGTGTTCCTTCATCATCACCAGAGTTGAACGCTGGCTGACCGCAACAAGATTGAAGTTCTGGAACCTCAACGGTACACCCTGCTTCTTCAAGAAGTGTTATGGATGCAAAGCCGAGAGAAGGGCGCATGGTATTTGCCAAGCAAGTAATAAAAAGGCCTACTTTTTTATCAGATATATTTCGACACTCAATGGTACTAGCTTCAGTACTAGCAGCATTAATTATTTTTTGAGACATTTCCCGCCCTTATAAACCAAGTTGATTTTTTAGTATATGAAAAATAAATCACATACTTACGCTTTTTATAGTATTTTTTTAAGACAACTAACATAGCGCATATGTTATTGTTAATATATACGTCATTTATTAATTTATTGTTTCTTAAAGCGTCGTAATCAAGTGTGTTCTGTCATTAAAGGGGAAGATTATGGTAGGTGTTAATGAGTTATTTTTATTTGTGTTAGTAGTGGAAGCAGGCTCTTTTAACAAAGCGGCAGCCATTGCCGGCATATCTACCCCAGCATTAAGTAAAAAAATATCTAAACTAGAAAAAGATTTATCGGTTCAACTCTTATATCGAACTACCCGTAAGCTGAGTTTAACTGAAGCAGGCGAAACCCTTTATCAACATGCAAAAAATATTAATCAACAAGTCAATGAAGCGATTGGGGCGGTCAGTAATTTTAGTGAAACAATTGCAGGAGAAATAAAACTCAGTGTACCGACTATTTCAGGTGAATTACTTTTAGCTGAAATAGTTGCTGATTTTTGTCATCAGCACCCGGATATAAGTGTCAATATTCGTCTTGAAAATGAGTTTGCTGATTTAGTTAAAGATGGGTTAGATCTTGCTATTAGAACAGGATATTTAGAAGATTCTACGCTAATTGCCAAACCGTTGATTATTTCTCATTGGGTGGTTTGTTGTTCTCCACAATATATAGAGAAATATGGAAAACCAAATACTATTGAAGACTTGTTAACGCACAATTGCCTTGCTTATACAGGCCAAGCAAAAGGCTCTCATGATTGGCGTTTTAAACATAACGGGCAAGAGAAAAATATTCGTATAGTAGGGAATTTACAAACAAATAATGCCCAAGCATTGAGAAAAGCAGCGCTAGCGGGATATGGGATAGCTTACGTGCCACGATGCGGTGTTTATGAAGACCTTCAAAGCGGAAAGTTAATTGCTCTGTTAACTGATTATGAACCTCGATCATTAGGTGTTTATGCTGTCTATTCTTACACCCGACACCTCCCTGAAAAAATTCGTTTATTGATTGATCATATTAAACAAGGTTATCAAAATAAGGCTGAGTATTTTTAATTTCAGGTGTGAATATTCATATGTAAAAAAAGAATGACTTTAATGATATGCAGAAGGGCGTTTATCATGCTTTATGCTTTCATCGCAATAACATACTAATATTTGTCTGTTGGTAAGTTGAAAATTAAGATTAAATTCGTCCAGCGGCTTTCAATCGTTTTTGCACTCTTTGGTGGTAAAATTTTGATAAGTAAGGACGAATTACAGGTAGAGATATTAACCAAGCTATGCACTTTAACAACGATACTCGTTCCATTAAAACGATATATGCATCCAATTCAGATAAAATTATACCATTAGATAGTTGAAGGTGAAGTTCAGAAAGTGCCTTGAGAGGGTCGATACCTAAACTTTTTAAATGCTCATCTTGATCTGTGATGTCTAACCATTTGATGCGCTTACCATCTTGCCCGGCAAGGCGCTCATAGAAGCGCCTATCTTTGATACACTTAGGACAAGCGCCATCGTAAAATACTGTGATGTATAATTGTTCATTACTCATATCATGGCCATTTTTCTAGAAAGTAAAATGTTACTACACTGTTCAATATAGCTTTGCTCTTTTCCTTGCGCCATTTTAATTACCCGATTCATATTCTCGACTGAGCGAATGTAGACTGAATCGTTTTGAACATTCACTTCATGATCAAAAAGAAAAATACAGTTATAGAATGTGAACGATATCTATGACTCCTTCAAGCTGATTATGCTACCGTTTATATTGTGTTTTTAACACTAACTATTAGTCAAAATAGTTAGTAGTGACTTCGAGTTCAAATTATTTTGTTAGCACAGAAGATGCTATCATTTAATTATTTCAACTGAATAACGAACTTTAGAATACCAAAAAAACATTTAAATTTAGTTGCTTAGCCTGATTGCAACCGCTGGTTGACAAATTAACAACCTGACTTTCTTGTCTGCAACTACCTGACTTTTTATGCTTACCGCTCAACAACAGATGAAGGAATGAACTTTATGATATTAGCAGAAAAGATTGTCAGATTAAGAAAACAAGTTGGTTGGTCGCAGGAAGAATTGGCCGAAAAAATGAATGTGTCTAGGCAGTCAGTCTCTAAATGGGAGAGCACTAATAGCATACCTGATTTAAATAGAATAATTTTATTAGCGGATATATTTGACGTTTCCACTGACTTTCTTCTCAAAGATGAAAATGAAGTATTTGATTCCAGAGATGAAAGTAGAGAGCCTGATACCATTCAGGTTAACTTGGAACAAGCAGTTAAATATATTGAAAATAAGATGGAAGTGTCAGCCTTAGTCACCAAGGGAGTTATACTTTGTTTATGCTCAGTAGTACCACTGTTTTTCTTCTTGGCAATGGCTGAATCAAATCGATTGAATATGAAAGGCGATATCGCTGCAGCGATTGGAGTTGTGAGTATTTTAATTATGGTCTCTATTGGAATAAGCTTTTTTATCAAAACCAACCGATATAAAAGTGATATCGCTGTGATAGATAATGAAGCATTTGAGTTGGCCTATGGTGTGCACAGTGTTTTTAAAGAAAAATTAGAAAAATTCAGAGCTATTTATAATCAAAGATTATCAGTCGGTATATTCATGTTCATTATCAGTTTTGCACCTCTGATGTTTGTTAGTATATTTTCTGATAGTGTAGATATGATTTTAATGATGCTAATCGTGCTGTTCCTCATGATAGCAGCAGGAATATACATTGTGGCTTCTGTCTCTGCTAAATTTGATGCCTACAATAATATTCTAAAAGATAGTTGTTTAGATACACCTAAAAGTAAACGCACAAAACGCGTTGAAAAGCTCGCTGTATTCTACTGGCCTTTGCTCACAACTATATTTCTTGGTTGGAGTTTATGGACGATGAATTGGGGGGTAACTTGGATTGTTTGGCCTGTGGGAGCTGTCCTTTTTGTTGCGCTGGTTGGGTTAATGGAATTGTTGGATAAAGAGCAATCTTGAAATGAGGGTTCTAATAGAGCAAACTTCTTCAATCACCGTTCGTACTAATGAAACTCTTCGATAGGCGAAAGCGGACGTTGAGCTTTTGTGAAACGATGCTAAAATTCAGGGGTAGTCAAATTACTGCTCATTCCACGGTTGGGTTAAACTTCATTCATTAAGTCTTCAATAAAATATGCGGCTAATTCATGTCGTCCAGTACACCCTGATTTAGCATAAATGCTTGTTGCTTGGCTTCGTATTGTTTTTTCCTTAACACTTCGAGCGTCAGCTATTTCCTTCATTGATAATCCTTTAATTAATAACAGAGCAACCTCATTTTCTGATGGCGAGAGACCCCATTGAGAAAATTGTTCTCGCATAACTGTTAACAATTCCCCTGCCAGTCTTGCTGTTTTCGATTTTTCTATTTTAATCTCTTTATCAAGAGATTTAACATGTTGTAATTCATAAAATAAAACAATAGAAATAGCGATGAACACCAATAATTCTATTGTTATATGAAAAATACCATCATCATTGCTAATCAGATCGCTGAGAATGTCATATATAAAAAAAGACATTGCAAAAAATAGCACTGTTGCGGGTAAATATTTCGTAAAAGACACGTAATCTCTCTTGGTTAAGTAAGCCTAACTTGATTTATAACTAAACATTTTTTTCCAAATAGGTTTCCCACAAAGTGTGTGGAGTATTACTGCACCTACGTGTAATATCAAGTAAAGCGGAATTAATGACTCGCCAACCTCATGAATTTCTTCTATAAATTTAACAAGATTACTCTCTCTACCTGATCCTAGCATAAAGAGTGCTGTGCCAGTAACCGACATCCAAAAGAATACCATAAGACCAAATGCTTGTGTAAGCCCTGCTAACCCTTGGTGTTTAGCTCGTTCTGGTATTTTTAAACTTAATAGGGTACGTAAATCTTCTAAAGCGAATTTCCATTGCTGCTTAGAAAAAGGTGACCAATCTTTGAAAGATAATGTTTGAGAAGTTGTAAAGCCAACCAATAAACGTATAAACAAAGTACAAGCTAATGACAACCCTAAATAGCTATGTATTAAATACCCTGTTGAAGTTACTCCATCTTCTGCTAGATCACCGGTGAGAAAAGCTGCAATCCCAAAGAATGCTAGACTTAAATGAATAAGTTTTGCATAGACTGGAAAAGTATAATTTTCATCGTTCATAATGACTCCAGAATTTTAATACGTTATGTTTTGTTGTAATTGAACTCTAATATATTCTGTGAAAAGGAAGATAACATCAGGCAATAGTCTTAAACTAAGCCTATTAGGTCATATGCCCTATGTGTATTTCCAATGGATAAGTCACAATATTTATCAATATAAAATAGAGTTGATAGTACTGATTTTGTAAATTAATTTATTGAAGGGTTTAATAATGGGGATTTTTGAACGTTATTTATCTGTTTGGATCGGGTTAAGCATAGCGCTTGGTGTTATTTTAGGCTTATGGCATCCTGATTTTTTTCAAATTATTGCCGATCTAGAAATAGCACATGTGAATATTGTGGTCGCAGTTTTTATTTGGGTAATGATTTACCCTATGATGGTTCAAATCGATTTTTCAGCGATAAAAGATGTCGGGAAAAATCCTAAAGGATTGATATTAACAATAGTCATTAATTGGCTGATTAAACCTTTTTCCATGGCTGCTTTAGGCTGGTTATTCTTTAATTTCGTTTTTGCTGACCTAGTTGATCCAGAGTCAGCTCAAGAATATATTGCGGGTATGATTTTATTAGGCGTCGCTCCCTGTACCGCAATGGTTTTTGTTTGGTCACAATTAACCAAAGGTGATCCTAACTACACTTTAGTTCAAGTATCAGTAAATGATGTGATTATGATATTTGCTTTCGCTCCTATCTCTGCATTTTTACTTGGCGTCAGTGATATCCAAGTGCCCTGGGAAACGCTACTTATTTCAGTGATACTTTATGTATTACTGCCGTTAATTGTTGGTGTGGTCACCCGAAAATATCTGGATTATAAGAAGGGAGAAAAATCATTAGAACATTTGTTGTCGGTAATGAAACCTTGGTCAGTTATTGGTTTATTAGCAACAGTTGTTTTATTGTTTGGCTTTCAAGCTAATACTATAGTCTCGGAGCCAGAAACCATAGGCTTAATTGCCATTCCGTTAATGATACAAACATACAGTATTTTCATTATTGCTTACTTGGCAGCAAAGTGGATGAAACTACCGCATAACATTGCAGCGCCAGCCAGTTTAATAGGTACATCTAACTTTTTTGAATTGGCAGTCGCGGTGGCGATATCACTTTTTGGTTTACATTCAGGGGCAGCTTTAGCAACTGTTGTAGGAGTGCTCGTTGAAGTGCCGGTTATGTTGTCTTTAGTTGCATTTATTAATAGAACACAGCATTGGTTTAAATAAAAACCTTTATTTATATAGGGCTTTATTTGTTTTTATTGATTTAGAACAGGTAGATACGATATATTCTATAAATCTTTGCTGCACAGCAGCATAAAAGTGTTGACCAAAATGATTTTGCTAGGTATACTCATTTCAAATCGAAATGCTGCACTGCAGTATCAAGCAAAAAAATAGGAATCAATATTATGTTTACACAATTTAATGAACAACTAACTGAGCAATTTACTACAGCAATGGAATCATTCAAAAATGCAGATCAGTTTTCTACTGCGATGAAACCATTTAACAGCCTTGTAGAAATTAATTCTAAAACTGTTGAGCAATTAATTAATCAACAAGCAGCATTAATTACTACCATCATGAACGATAGCGTAGCGCAAACTAAAGCGTTATCAGAAGAAAAAGATGTTGCAGCAGCAATTGAATCACAAAAAGTTTTCACTGAAGCGCTACAAGCAAAAGTTTCTGCT
>JAWUXK010000084.1:0-36137 GCA_034111385.1 Colwellia sp.
ACGTCCACTATAGCAGGGTATTGAAAAGTTAAGAATTATTATCATAAATAATTAAATAAAGGATGGAATTTCCTTCAAAGAATTAATACCTATCAGATCATAGTAAACTCCTACTAATTTCAAAAAATCGTAGGTGTTCGAAGTTGCCATGCTAAACATTAAGCCTAATGATTATTTTAGTGAACTAATCTTACCCATAAAAATGGATACTAATGTCCTGTTCAAAGTCGGAGCAGAAGTCATAGGCGCATCAAATATGCTGACGGCAGCTGTGAGACAGTAAACTGTCATAACATTCGAGCCAAAATCACTATATCTAGTAGTTACAATGAGCCTAAAACGGTCGTTAGCAATGATAAGTTTTGATAGTTTTTTTTGGTCACTGTATTCGTTTATCGACATTTCAATAATTAGTCATTTCTGATGTATCTGCACGCACAGAAGACTTATGAGCTTATTTATCTGCAATTAGAATTCATTAATGATTCAAGCCTTTTAAGAATTTCATCACATAAACTTTTAAGCTTTTCAATTCCTGCTAACTTTTCATTCTTATTCGATAATATTAACTTGTCAGCATAGCTGTGTAATTTAGTATGAAAAGTTTGTAGTTGTTCAAATTCAGGGTGTGAAAGATATTCATCTGAAGAACAGTTGATAATCCATTGACCTAAATAACAGCTAGCTGCATCCAATTGAGGAGGGTTATTACTAGTGTTTTTTATAAAACTTTCAAAAGAATAAATCCAACTACGATGCTCTACAGAAGCATATAAAATTGCTCGCTGGTCATCATTTAAAGGCACTATTTTAGCCCAAGATGAAAAACCTTTATAGGAGGCGATCCACTTTATTACATTTTCTGCTGGCATCGCTTTTGCGACAACATAGCCTTGTGCTATTATGCAACCAATTTGTAGTAATATTTTACCTTGTTCTTCTGATTCAACCCCCTCGGCAACTAGATTTACATTAAACGCACGTGCTAGCCCTACAGATGCTTCTATGATAGATAGACTACTACTTGTATGAAGTAAATCTATAACAAAACTTTTATCTATTTTAAGTGTATTCATCGGCAATTTTTTTAGATAATGTAAAGAAGCGTAACCTGTTCCAAAATCATCAATGGCAATGCTCACTCCAAGTTCTTGACATTCTTCTAGAATTTTAGAGGTAAGTTCAAAGTTATCAAATGCTGCCGTTTCTAAAAGTTCTATTTCTACTGTATTGGGTTTTATCCCTTGGTGTTTATCTAAAAGTGTTTTCAAGTATAGGGAAAACCCTTCTTGTTGCACTTCATGGGAACTTGCATTAATGCTTAGCGTAATGTCTAGCCCTTTTAAGTGCCAGGATTCAAGCGCTAAAAAAGCTTTTTCAAAGACCCAGTTTCCAAGCTCAATCATAAGGCTAGCGTCTTGTGCAACCAAAGGAAGAAAATCATTCGGAAATAAGAGCCCTTTTTCTGGATGGTTCCAACGTAAAAGTGCTTCAAAACCCACAACGGTGTTGGTTTTCATATTTACTTTAGGCTGATAGTAAAGCTCAAACTGATTTTCTGTCATTGCATTTCGCAGGTTTGAAATATCTTTTTTATTTTGAATAAGCTCATCAGAAGCTTCTATATTAAAAAATTTATATTGATTTTTACCTGATGTTTTTGCGATGTACATTGCTTGGTCAGCTTGGCGAAGAAGCGCCTCATTGCCAATATCCATATTTTGAGGATAAAGACTGACTCCAATACTGGCTGAAATCTGAATATTATGTTCATTGTGTTTTATAGTTGAAGATAGGTCTTTTAATAGACGGTGTAATAATGGAATAAGTTCTTCACTCTTATTTAGAACTGTGATTACAATGACAAATTCATCCCCTCCTAGTCTTGAGACTATATCACTTTCCCTTACTACATTGTTCATTCTGGAAGCAACAACAGATAAGACTTCATCGCCAGCATCATGCCCAAAAACGTCATTCACTTCTTTAAACCCATCAAGGTCGATAAAAAGAAGGGCAAGTTGTTTATTACCTCTTTTTGTCATCTTCATTTCATGTGTTAATAGCTCTGATAGCAAGAATCTATTGGGAAGATTAGTGAGTAAATCATGTTTTGCGGAATGGTTAATTTTATCCTGGTACTCTATTTGCTCTGTAATATCAGTATTAAATCCCACAAACCTTAACGGTGTTCCATCTTCAGCGAATTCTGCTTTACCTCGACCTAATATCCATTTCCATGAACCGTCTTTAGTGAGTAATCGAAAGGTGTTCTCATAAGAGCCTTTACCTTTTGTATCGAAATATTCTTGAACGACTTTATATAAAGGCTCTATATCATCAGGATGGACTAGGTTAACCCAAGTATTGGTATTGTGACCCAAAGTACCTGGAGTATATCCCAGCATCACTTCAAAACGGTCGCCAAAAAAGAATTCATCCGTCTGTAAGTTCCAATCCCATAAGCCATCTCTAGACCCATCAACAGCTAAGGCAAAACGATTTTTTTCTATTTCTAGCTCTTTTTGTAGCTTACTTCTTTCCGTTATATCCATGGCAGATGTAATAATAGTCCGTTTGCCATCAATTATTCCTAGTGGTGATGAGTATACTTGCCAAGTAAGTAAATCTTTATATTTGTTTAAAAAGGAAAATTCTCCTTCATCTACTTTTTCAGTAATGTCATAAAGTGAATTTATATGTTTTTTAAAGGCAATGATGGCTTCTGCATCATCATGTGTATGCTCAACCCAATCATCAATTGTAGGCGTATCTTTCAAAGAAAAACCAGAAGCATCAATCCACGCTTGATTGAGCATCAGTATCTTTCCACCTTCTTCATGAAGAATCATAGGATTTGGAGCATTTGTCATCATGCGCTCTAACTCTTGCTTTTTCTGTTGAAGTTTTTTTAAGTTTTCTTGTTTTTCTGTTATGTCCTGTATAAACCCTGTTACTTTTAGGGGGTTCTTAGCGTCATCAAGCACCACTGTTGCAATGGAGGAGATAATTTTTGAGCTACTGCCGTCAAAAGGATTGATTTCATATTCCAAATTGTATTCAGTATTTTTTTCTAAGAGATCTACTAGGGCTTGATAAACACGTTCTTGTTCGACTATGCAACTCAAAATTAATTCTTCTGTAAGGGAATTTTCACCTTTAGGCATACCAAAGATTGTTTTAGCTTGAGTAGAAGCCCAATAGTTTCGAGTGTTTATATCATATTCCCAACTACCCACATTACCCGCATGTTCTGCATGTTCAAAACGCTTATTACTTTGAATTAAAGCTTCTTCTTTGATTTTTTCTTCTGTAATATCATGAATATAACCATGCCATAAAATACTTCCATCTTTGAGTTCTTCAGGATTAGCGTGTCCTTCAATCCAACGAACACCTTTCTTGGGTAGCTTAACTCTATATTCTATGACCCAATCTTTCATCGTTGCGGCTGACTCTTCAATGGAAGATACTACTATTGCTAAATCATTTTGATGTATCCTGTCAAATGCAGGTGTTGCGTCATGAAGTAAATCATCAGGAGATATTTCATATAACTCTTTAATGCCATTACTGATATGAGGAAATGTGGCTCTTCCATCAGGATAAAGTCTATATTGATATATAGCTCCAGGCACATTTTCTGTTAGTTTAAAAAGCATTTGATAGCTTTTTTCAGCCTCTTGTTCTAATGTTTTTTTCTCTGTGTAATCTTGTACAGTGCCTACAGTTTTTATATGTTTATTGTTCTCGTCATAAAAATGTTCAGCACGTTCAATAACATGTTTGATACGACCATCAGGGAAGAGTAATCGATGTTCGATATAATATTTGTTATGCTCTTCAACACTTTTTTCAAAGGCGAGTGAAACAAGGCTTCGTTCGTCAGGATGAACACGATCCATAAATTGTTCAAAAGTCATTGGGCTTTTTGAGTCAAATTCAAAAATATTATAGACTTCGTTTGACCAAAATAATTCTTCACTATCAAAGATTTGTTCCCAGCTACCTACATGCCCCATTTTTTCTGCTATTTCATTACGACTATTGCTAAGAATGAGCGCATCAGAAATCAATTTTTTCTCTGTAATATCAACATCTAACCCAACTAAGCCGAGTACATTGCCTGAATCGTCGCACACAACATCCACTGTTGATTGTATATGTCTGACACTATGGTCAGCTTTAATGATTCTAAATTGAGTAGTATGTTTAGTTTTATTTGAAATAGCTCGCTGAGCTGAAGCAGCTGCATTTGGACGGTCTTCTTGTAATACTGTATTAATCCAATTTTCATATAGCATTGGTACTATTTTATCTAAGCCGTATATTTCAAACATCCTATCATCCCAAATAGTTATGTTTGATTCTATATTCCAATCCCACACTCCAATTTCACCGGCATCTAGGGCAAGAGATAATAGAGTAGCTAACGCTTCTGAATCATTTTGGTCAAATATCGGGGTGTCTTTCATCAATATTTCCCTTAGAGATGATAAGTATTTAAACAATACTACGCATGATATCGTATTATTCAAATAATAAAGATGTAACAGATCAAAAGGAACGCTGTATTTATATAATTACTGCGTTGTTATATCTCACTTTAGAAGAAATTTATCGTATTAAAAGTTTCAGTAAATGATGTAACCCGTAATTTTAGAGATTAATTGAGAACGAGAAAATAAAGGCTTACGGTAGTTATTTATTTACTGCGCAAGATCTGTTCTTGTATTGCCAGAAAAGGCTGTTGAGAGCTTCGGAAATTGGATGTTAGAACTGCTATCAATAAACCATACAACGTTGTAGTTGTCGCACTAGCGAATAATCTAGCACGTTAGCATGATCAATATTTTCAACCAAACAATCATTCAAGATTGAAGTGCATGCATGATTTGCAAAGTTGAAACAACGCTTAGCCAACTGGATTTAGAGGGTTTGGGCGATTCAGCATTTGAATTCAAGGTGTTTTACTTCCATCTTCATTTAAATAGTAAATCTAAGACGAGTTGCCTCGAAAGGTGAATCATTTCAATTAATCTAAAAAGGATCATGCTTATTTATACAGTTTTTAGGATTTCAACAACTTTATCACCAAACTCATTGGTCGGCAGTATTATGAATTTTTCATCTACGTTTGATAAATCTGGTGTTGAATATCCTTGAATAAAAACAGTCTCCATTGCATCCCATATTTTCTTTGATTCTTCTACCATGCCAAAACTGTATTCTAACATCATGGCAACAGAGCCAATCATTGAGTATGGATTAGCCATATTCTTTCCTGCAATATCAGGAGCGGAACCATGGGAAGGCTCATAATAAGCAATATTATCGCTTAAACAAGCCGAAGGCATTAAACCTAATGAGCCTAAAATCCCTCCAGCTTGATCACTTAAAATATCACCAAACATATTTTCCATTACCATTACATCGAACATTGTTGGATTCAAACACAGAAAAGTAGCTGCGGAGTCAACAAGTTGATGTTTTACTTCTACTTCAGGAAAATTTATTGAAATCTCTTCTAGAATTTCATTCCAAAGAACACTAGATTTTAATACATTACTTTTATGAATATTATGTAATATTTTCTTGCGTTTCATTGCAACATTAAAAGCAACTAATAATATTTGTCTAATTTGATCTTCATCATATTCAAGAGTTTCTTTAACGTAACGCTTTCCTGATTTTGTTAAACCTACTTCTTTATTACCAAAATATAAACCGCCAACAAGTTCTCTCACAATGACAATATCAATTCCGTCTTTAATAATTTCAGCTTTTAAAGGTGAGAAACTAGTTAAAGCTTTCGGAAGGTATACTGGACGAATATTAGCAAACGTATTTAAAAATTTTCTTAGGGGTAAAATAGCTCCCCTCTCAGGTTGCTGATCTACCGGTATTTTCTGAGTTTCTTCATAGCCTAAACCTACCGGTCCTTTTAAAATCGCGTCAGAGGAACTACAAATACTTTTGGTAGCCTCAGGAAAGGCGTGTCCCGTTTTAAAATAAGCATTCGCACCGAAATCGGCTTCTGTCAAACTAAAGGTAACATTTGATAAAGATTCAACAGCTTTAAGCACCTTAATCGCTTCTTTCATTATTTCTGGGCCAATGCCATCACCTTCAAGTATTGCAATATTATAATTTTTCAAAAAGATTCACCTTTATTTGTAGCCATTAGATTTACTTATAAATTTTTATCATTCGATAACGGTATTGAGAGCACGATAATTCTAGCAAACTTGCCATTTTATAAACGTTACCCCCTAGGATATTCAAGTTCTAAGTGGAGCAAATCATTCTATGATAATCCTGATGATATAGCTCACAAACAGATTTTTAACAGGAATAAAATAATTCTATAGAAAGTAAAGCAACGGCCATGCCATTCTAATAGCACATAAAAACAAAATAAATTAAAGTATTAAATAACAGTAAGATAAAGTAAACATTACTTTTGTTAAGAAGAATTACTATGAGAAAATGTCCTTTTTATAAACAATAAAAAGTTACCGTTTGATTAAATAATCAAGCCATTTACCATATGCTTAAATTCTCACTTTATCGGGAACCGTAAATACGATTTTATCGATACCAAAATTTATTGTTCAAAACCAGTTCAGTTAACAAATATTCTCCCCAAAATAAACTTATAACCTTTTTATACTATCCCGCTCCTGAATTCGAGCCATTATAAATTTTATAAACATCTGTACCTTAACGGGAATATATTTTCTATCCTGATAAAGCATATGTACCTTTCGAGAACGCGACTGCCAATTTGGCATTAACCGTTTAAGGCGCCCATTTTTAAGTGACTTAAGTACAACGTAATCAGGAAGATTAACAATGCCTAGCCCAAAATCAGCTGCCCGAGCGGCAACTTTTAATTCATCTGTTTTAAGGCGAGGTATGCAATCAACCTGTGCTTTTTCACCATCGTGTCCTTCAAAATGCCACACAGACGTATTTCTTGGTACGATCAAAGTATGCTGATATAACTCTTGAGGATGTATTGGCTCTCCTCGTCGCTTAATATAATCTTCACTTGCACAAAGACTAAATGTAGATTCTATTAACGGCCTTGAAACCCAATTCTGTAAATTAATATCACCTATGCGAAATGCCACATCCACACCTTCACCAACTAAATCTAAATTACGATTTACCAACATTAAGTCTAATTGAATGCGAGGGTAATGCTCCATAAATTGAAAGAAATATTCGGCCAATAAATCATTAGTTAAACTAACCGGAGCTGTCACTTTCAATAACCCAGACGGATCAGCCAATTCATCATTTAGTTCAGTGGCAACATGCGCTAATTCACTATACAAAGGCTGACAACGGTTATAAAATTTATCCCCTGCTTCAGTTAATATCATCATTCGAGCATTACGGTGCATTAATTTATAACCAACATCTTTTTCAAGTTGCATCACTTTACGGCTAACCGTCGAGGTTGGCATATTAAGCACAGCAGCAGCACCAATAAAACTACCCTGCTCGATAACGTTAAGAAAGATAAAAAGATTCTGATAGTTCATTCAATACACCCTCGTTTAATTAACAAAAAAGTATAATCCCATATATGGGATTATACTTTACACTTTACCCTCTAAAATTTATATACGCAATTGACTATGATGGATGATAGAAATAAACAAATGAGTACATAACAATGAATCACTTTATTGAGCCGAAAAATTTTGACTTAAAAGATACTCAACAAATTATGCACCAGGTTCATCATCAGAAAGACGAACCTAATATTTGGTTTGGTGAACAACGTATGTTGCTATTACAACTAACATCACTGGCAAATTTTCGTAAAGAGCAAATTCTCACACTAGGTTTGGAAAGAGCTAAAGGTTTTTTTATGCGCCTTGGTTACAACCTTGGCCAGAGAGATGCGGAGCTAGTTCGGCGCCAACTTCCAAATGCTTCTCACAAAGAATTATTTAGAGCAGGCTTTGAACTTCAAACACTTAAAGGTTCTGTTCGGGTTGAGGAAAAAGTACTTGAAATAGATAGTGAGAATAAACACTTTTTCTCACAACTTAAAATGCATGATTCTTATGAGGCTGAAATGTTTATTTCAGAACTTGGGCTTAATACTGGCCCATGCTGTTGGGTATTAATGGGCCATACTAGTAGCTTTGCATCTGCTTTGTTAGATCAAGAAATTATATTCAAAGAAAAAGAATGCCAAGGTTGTAACGACAGCGCCTGTTTGTTTGAAGGCCGTCCTGCCAAAGAGTGGGAAGACTATGTCAACTATCGTAAAGACTTCAAAAGTACACCTATTATTGAAGAGCTATATGAACTGCAGGATCAAATATCCGTGTTGCGAGATAAAATCACTGAATCTTATACACTTGGAAATTTTTTGGGGCAATCTGAAGGATTTAAAACTGTTTGTAATCTCGCAAAAAAAGCGTCTTCAGGTAAAGTATCTGTACTACTTTTAGGCGAAACCGGCGTAGGTAAAGAACTTGTAGCTAAAGGTATTCATGAGAATAGTAAACGCTGCGATAAGCCTTTCGTAGCTGTCAACTGCGCAGCTATTCCACCAGAGCTTATTGAATCAGAGTTATTTGGGGTAGAAAAAGGTGCCTACACCGGAGCAACTCAATCTCGAGCAGGCCGATTTGAACGCGCTAATAATGGCACGATATTTCTCGATGAAGTTATAGAGCTAACTCCCAGAGCACAGGCTACTCTTTTGCGTGTACTCCAAGAGCAGGAATTAGAGCGAGTTGGAGATACAAAAACCCGTAAAGTAGACGTACGAGTCATTGCTGCTACGAATGAGTCTTTACTACAAGCCATAGAAGATGGACGTTTTCGTGCCGATTTATACTACCGATTAAATGTTTATCCTATTAATATTCCTCCCCTACGAGAACGCCGTGAAGATATCCCATTATTAGTCTCTCATTTTTTAAAGAAGTACGAATCTTTCTACAATTTAAAAACGTTAGGGTTATCTGAGCTCGCCATGAAAACTGTACTAAATTATCCATGGCCTGGTAATGTTAGAGAGCTCGAAAATATGATTGAGCGAGGCCTGATTCTTGTTGATAATGGCGAAACTATTGATGCTCATCACCTTTTCCCAGGTTTTAAATTAGATAACGAAAATCAAGATAACTCCCCATCAATTTGTCCGAACACTGATCAAAATCCAACTAACGAAATAGCTAATAACAATAGTAATAAAAATTGGCTTGATGAAGCTATTACACAAATAGGTTCTATGGAAAAAATTGAAGAAACAATTCTAAAGTATGCGATAGAAAAAGCTGAATTCAATGTTTCAGAAGCCGCTAGAATGCTTGGAATGAGTCGACCAACTTTTTCTTATCGTTTGAAAAAATTGAATATAGAAGTGTAACTAATGAATCAAATCAACAGTCAATACCTAATTCGTGCAGCAATCAAGTGCGCCAACCGTATGAAAATCAGTATTAGTATTTCAATTTATGATGCTGGCGCAAACCTTTTAGCATATCAGAAAATGGATGGTGCTTTGCTAGGCTCAATTGATGTATCCCTTAAAAAGGCTCGTAGTGCAGTGCTTTTTCAAAAATCTACCGATACATTGGGGCAACTTGTCAGAGAGCATCAATTAGAGAGTATTGAGCAAACCAATGATGGCTTAATTCTTTTTGCTGGTGGTGAGCCTATAAGCTTTAATGGAACTCTCATCGCAGGGATAGGCATATCGGGAGGTAGTGCTGCACAAGATAAGGAGATTGCCCTTTATGCGATTTCAGAACTAAACAAAACGAATATGGTTAAGGAAGCATAATGAAACTAAAACTCAGTGTTGTAGATCAAGCTCCTGTTCACAATGGTCAATCTCAGTCTAATGCTCTACATTCTTCAACAGCTTTAGCAAAGTTATGTGATGAACTTGGTTACCATCGTTTCTGGCTTGCAGAGCATCATGACACCGCAAGCTATTCCAGTTCCTGCCCTGAAATACTTATTTCGCATATTGCCCAACATACAAAAAATATCCGAGTAGGCAGTGGCGGCGTAATGTTATCTCACTATAGCCCTCTTAAGGTGGCTGAAACATTTCGTACTTTAGAAGCGCTTAACCCAGGCCGTATTGACTTAGGTGTTGGCCGAGCACCGGGTGGCACAGATAAAACAAGTCTAGCGCTAGCCTTTCCCAATAATCCTAATGATGTCAGCTTATATCCCAACATGCTTAGTGATCTAAGTGATTTTTTACATGATAACTTAAAGCCTAAACACCCATACTATGGAACAAGTGCGACACCTATTGGTGGACAAGCTTCCCAACTATGGACGTTGGGAACGAGTACAGGCAGTATTGAATTAGCAGCACAATTAGGGCTCGGTTTTGTTCTAGCGCTGTTCATTGGCACTCACGAACGCTCCACCAATATCATTCGTCATTACAAAAAACGATTTAAAGCCAACGGCAAAGGTTTTAAAAATGCACAGGCCATTCTATCAGTTGCCTGCATTTGTGCAGATAGTAAAGAAGAAGCGGCCTATATTGCTGCTCCCAATATGTACTGGAAAGTAATGGCATTCAGGCATGGAATTCGTGAAGCTATCCGTTCACCGGAAGATGCACTAGATCGTTATAAAAAACTATCTCTGTCAGATAAAGCCTATTATCAGGAGACTCTCAACACGGTAATTTCAGGAACACCTACTGAATGTCGAGCCAATATAGAAGAACTGGCAATGGATTACGATGTAGACGAAGTCATGCTGGTCAATGTGATTTACGATTTCGCCGACCGTTGTGCCAGCTACAGTAAACTGATGGCCGAATTTAATTGATGGAAAATATTTGAGTTTATTGGGCTATATAAATCGATTTTTGCCTGACTTGAATATAACAAAAACTGTTTGGTGGTATTTAAAGTATCAGGTAACCATCGAATGTTAGCTTGCATCCAACTAGCATCAGCATCACCAGAATAATTTTGTTAAACAGTCGTTCATTAAGCCGATGATGAATATTTAATCCTAGCCAAACGCCTAGGAAGGCAACTGGTACCAACACACTTGCAATAAGAAGATTATCTATGGTTATCTGTCCGATTATTGTATAGGGGATCAGTTTTACTAAATTAACTGCAGCGGCAAATACTACTGAAGTTGCCAAAAAAGCCTCTCTCGGTAACTTCAAAGGTATTAGATAGAAATTTAGTGGTGGTGCACCAGCATGGGCGAGAAAGCTAGTAAAACCTGCTACCATACCACAAGTACGCCCCAACCAAGAGTTTGGTTCCACCTTCAACCGATGCCCTTTTAGTAATCCCCATGAAGCAAAACCGATAGAAAATAATCCCAAAATAACGCTAAGAATTTGCTCGTTTAAGTAATCAAACAACAAATATCCGATGAATATCCCGATTACGGCTCCAGGCAACAAAAGCTGAAGTAGACCATTGTGTTGTTTACCTATCCAAGCCCTGACACTTAGTGCATCCATCACCATTAATAGCGGAAACATGATTGCGACGGCTCTGATAGGCCCAACCTGCAAAGCTAACAGAGGAACAGTGATTACGCCAATTCCACCAGCAAAGCCAGACTTAGAAATGCCAGCAATGAGAATACTTATGCTAGCAACTATCCAGAATTCTGTACCCAACTCCATCACCTTTAACCTCCTAATTATTATTTGTGCGCTGTGATTTAATTAACTTAAATGGATCATAGCCAGAACTATAAAGTTCTAACAATTGCGCGTGACAAAAATGGTATTCTTTCGGTGCATTTTTATGTGAAGTATTATAAAAACAAGTGCAACTAACATTTTTATAAGATAAAAAACCCAGGCAAAGCCTGGGTTAAAGTAACAAGTTATGAACTATTAAAACGGGTATATTTTATCTACCAGAAGATCTTAAGTTTTGCACAGTCATTTTACTTGCTGGTGTTAAAGTCGGGTCAACAATACCTTTAAACTGACCGGTAGTACAATGTTGTGCTTGAATATCAATCATAGTAAAAGCATCATCTATTGCAACACCAGTGCCTTTGTTTTGAGGCAGATGATGATCAGGGTGTGCTTGTCCAATAGACCAACTTTTCCACATATCACCTTTACGATCATAAGTAATATTACGTGGTATAACGAATGTTTGAGCATCAATAAAATGTTTACGCTTACTGATAGGATGGTTAGGATCTAACGGCTCTGACTCCACTTCATAAACTTTACGTAATTGGTATGTCACATTAGGGAAACAGTTACCTTTGCCACCAAATGCAACTACCTGATAACCATCTTCATCCTGATGACTTTCGGTATCTAGTGTCATTTCATTGTGGTTATACAGAGGTACTAACATATCTCTAGTACCTTTAAAGGTCCATTTCATATCAGAGATTCTGCCATTATAACCTTCAAAATCCTCAATCATCACGTCAGATCCTAAAAAGGAATCTGTTACTTGGCCAGAGGACAAACGACGCACACGACGTTGGAAGCCTAAATATAAATAGGCGTTATCTCGTTTTAAATCATCCTCGAAACGTTGAATCAACAACTGAGTGTTCTTCACATCAAAAGGCTCTAACACTTGTACATAGATACCGCGAAACAAGTTAGACGGATTAGGAGTGATCGCTGGAACAGGCTCTTGTTGAGTACGGTGAGTGAAATTCAAAAAGTGAAAATTAAATTTTAGCGTACGCTCTAACTTACCATTTTTCATATTACGAAATTTCCAATAGAACGGCATGATTGATGCTGAATCGCCCCAGTTATATCCATACTTGTAGTTCCACGCCAATTTTTCTCCTGCACGAGGGTCATCTAGAGATGGCTCTTCAGGAAAAGGACGCCCAGCAAGAGAGCCACTAAGTTCACCTGGTTTATTGCCTAATTTAACGTTGGCTAGGTTTGCTTTCGTTGCTTCAACATAGCTTGAATGTAAATCAAATGAGGTTGTTTCACCGACTTTGACTTCAGTATCCCCCGTTTTAATAAACTGATACATGGCAGGATCAAGAATCTGTTTAAACTTCTCCACATTATCTTTATTTATAATCATTCCAACAGATAATCCATCAAAAGTCGGAGTACTATTTTTATACGGATAGAAGGAGTTTTCGACATCCTGTAAAGTCGCCGCTGCTGCGCTTAATGAAACGGTGGTTGTCACCGCTGCCAGTAGTAATAATTTTTTTAACATAATTTAATACCTTTCTTATTGTCATATTTGTGAATCTACGAACACATCCTTGTGTACCTTACAAACCTGTTTTATCCAGATATATTCCTAGATTAATTCGTTGATTCTATTATTTAAAAACAGTTTTAAAACGGTTTAGAAGCTGTAACGAACCGTCAGTTGTATTTCATCTTCTTCGTTAGCAACACCAATAGGACCATTAGTGAATCGAGCTAATGGTTCATACTGAGGTACATCAGGTTGTCCAAATAATGCCGTTGCGCCCCAAGGAAATTTTTCTTTACCACCTGTTTTAATATTCAGTCCCAAATTAACTTTTAGAGTATCGCTTACCAGATATTCAATACTTGGTGCAATTACAGTTGCTTGAGCTGCAAAATCATGGGCTATGATGATTTGTGGGCTCAGACGGTTATTGATATACCAGCCTTTAACTAGCAAAGTAGATATCCAATTATTTTCGTCATTTGGCATATCTATTTCATGATCAAGAATGTGCTCTCCAAATATTTGAGCTGAAATCAAGAAAGCACTTCTCGTGCCTAGTGCAGGAATCACAAGGTTTTTGTCAAAACCTATAACATAACGAAACATGTCTGTTTTTTTATGGCCATCAGTATCACGAGGCAACTCTTCACCTTGGGTATATGAAGTTTCAACTCGCCATACAGCATCTATCCCCTCAGAGTAATAATCGAAAGAACCACCTAATAGATTTATACGAGGAAAATAGATATCAAAAATGCCATCAGCTTGGAATGGGAAACTTGTGATGACTGACGGGTTAAAGGTTGCTGGGTTAAAGTCTGGATTACCTCGAAAATGTATTGAAGGTAACTGTTGACGATAATTCAATGCATTTAAAGAGAACGTCATATCCCCATAAACACCTTCCCATTTAACACCAAATTGAGTATTAGACAGATCCCAATCATATTCTTGAACATCATGAATAACTGGAACAGGGCCAACGCTAGAAGCAAAGAAACAACCAGCATCGAGGATTCGATATGGCTGGCCACAAGTACCTAAGTTACTTGGACGGAATTTATCTATATTCCAAATGAATGATAGATTAGAATCATCGAATACATCATTCGGCCCCATGCGCCATTCTGCGGTTAACATCCATTGAGGAATACGAATATCTTCTAGCTCATCGTAGATATTATGACGAGAGTAATCCACAGGATTAATTACATCGAGTACTCTG
Organism: Colwellia sp.; assembly: GCA_034111385.1. Classification (GTDB taxonomy): domain Bacteria; phylum Pseudomonadota; class Gammaproteobacteria; order Enterobacterales; family Alteromonadaceae; genus Colwellia. Next base: position 14,419 of record JAWUXK010000084.1, read on the forward strand.
AATAAGTCAGTTTTACCCCAAACAACCTGCTGTTTACCAAAAGTTAAATTTAGTGTTGTCCCATCATCAAGTAATTTATCTCCAGAAATATACAATTCACGTATAAAATCTAATTCATCATTAAACTCTGGAAATTTGGCATCGTTTTCATCATGATCCATATAACCATTGAGGTTACTACAAAAGGCTGGATTATTATCACAAGGAAAATATACCCCTGGTGTCAAGAGCGCTTGTGATGAAAGTGTCGAGTTATCATGCCAACTTTCTCCTAAATAGGCCTCTGAGGCATCCTTACCAAACTCATCATCATTGAGGTCATAAACACCATCATATGTACCACGCAAGGTACCGTTGATCGACACATTACTCCAACCGTTAATTTGTAATAATTTACGAAACTCTAGTTGTGCAGTATTACGAAACTTAGATAATCCAACTCCATCACGGTAATAGGTTGCATTCTCAACAAAGCCTGAAACTTCTGTTTCACTCGCCATTGATGGTGCAATATATAATCCGGACATACCCATCATTCCAATGGCCACACTTGTAGCTACTTTATTCATTGTAATTTTCATTTTTTTTGACATTATTATCCCCTTTAGTGCTTTCTTTTTTTGATTTACAATTATGCAAACTAGAACAAATTAGCCGTGGATCACGCCGTCATCGTCTTCATAAGCTTTACAGATAAATTTCGGTTTAAAATGTAGTACCCAAGCAGGAACTAGTAACATAGCAGCAGCACCATTGAGGATAACCATTACACTAAGCAACAGTGCAGCATCTGATTGAAAACGCAGATCTGAGAGTATTACCCACATAACAATCCCTGCGATTAAAGTGATTGCAGTAAAACTGATAGCAAGGCCAGTTGTTCGTATTGCAGTGCGCACGGCGGTATTTAAATCTCGGCATTTCACCATTTCAGAACGGATTCTATCCATCATGTAAATTGAATAATCGATACCAACACCCACTCCCACAGCAATAATAGGTACTGTGTTAATATTAATTCCCATCTGGGTTACCCCCATGTAGGCGTAGGTTAACGTGGTTGCAAATACCATCACCATAAACATCATCGTGCCAGCTTGTATGGAGGTATAAAAAACAGTCACCATGGCAAATATCAATAAGAATACTAATGGCAAAACCATAAGGTTAGTTTCATAGGCGGCTTCATTCATTGCAGCGGTGACACCGATAGTGCCACCCGCTAAGCGAATCTTCAGACCTTTAACTTTTCCTTCATTAGCGTTGATCCACTGTTTAGCGGTATGCATTGCACGACGGATGGTTTCACCCTGATGGTCTTTATAGAAAAACACTAAATTAGCGATACGTTCGTCGGTATCTACAAATTCATTTAATGCTCCAGGGATTGGGCTAGACATCATATAAGTAAACATCAAGCCACCTACATACTGTTTATCTCCCGGGATTAGCATCCATCGAGGATCATCATTGTGTAATAAACGATTAACTTGTTTAATTAAATCTGGAACACCTTTTGCCCCACCTACCTCAGGATCTAACAGCATATGACGCTCTAAATCTGCAAGAGCCTTAAGTACTTCAGGACGTTTAATCCCACCAATTTCATCGGTTTCAGCGATAATATAAAGTTCTTCTGAGCCAGGAAAACTATCATTTATAGCGCCTGAAGATATGTTATAGTCATGATTTTGATAAAGAATTGGTGAGCCGGGCTCTGATTCACCAATCACAACTTTAGAAGAAAAATACAAACCACCAACAAGTAACGCGGCACCAAGCATCAGCGCTCTTTTAGCTGCTTTTTCCGAACTAACCACATCCGCACAGATATAACCGACACTTCGAAACAAGTTATGTTTCATTTGGTAGTTTTTAGGTTTTGGCAAAATAGATAACAGCATAGGTACCGCTAACAACACGGTGATGATAAGAGATAAGGCCCAAAGCGATGCGTAGTGAGCAAGTTTAGTATTTAGTGGAATAGAGCCTATTGCAATTAATAACAAACCAATAGAATCAGAGACCACGCCAAGGCTTCCTGGACGAAATAGATTTTCAAAAGTTAACTGAGCTGCTTTTTTATGATCAGCATTGTCATTTAATTCCAGGTAGTAACGTTCTACAATCTGAATGCCATGAGACATGGCTCGAGCTGAAATAAGAAAAGGTATAACAAGTCCAAGGGGATCTAGGTTATAACCAAATAGTGAAATTATTCCGATACCCCAAATGGTAGAAACAACCACAGCAGCTAAAGGGATCAGTACACCGTATGCTTTGCGAAAATAAAAAATAAGTAGCAATATCATAATTAGCGCAGTGAACATGAAAATTTCAATGATCTGACCTAGGTACTGATATGCCCAGCCAACAAGCATTGGTTGTCCAGTAACATGAATTTTAAATCCTTCTGCAGATTCATCTCCACGCATTTTTTGGATAGCTTCAAAAGTTTTTACATAATCGAGCTGACCTTCATTCAGTTGGGCTTTAATTAACGCCATCTTTTTATCTGGACTAACCAACGGACCATAGACTTGTGGATTTGCCACAATATCTGAGCGTAAATTTTCCAAGCCAATAGCCGTCAATTCATTCCCTTGAGGATCGTAATAAGGTTCAGAATTAACATTCCCCTCCGGGGTCATCCATACTTTACGAGCATTACGATGAGTAACACTCGCCACCAAGTTATGATTAATGCCGGGTAGACTATCAACAGCTTGTGTGACTCGGTGAATACGGGCTAGCGCATCATTTGTGAAGATATCCCCCTCTTCAACTTCAACGCCAACAATCACAACATTAGCGCCACCAAACGATTCTTTAATCTCATTATGTAATTGTATATATTCATGACTTTGTGGTAATAAATCAGCAAAGTCAGAATACATTTTCACCCCTGGAATTTGCGATGCAAAAAACAAGGTAATAGCTAAAATAAGACCCAATACTAATTTAGGATGACGAAATACTCGTTCATCGAAATTATGCAACATGTGTGTGATTGCATGAGGTTTTTTTGATGTTTCATCAGACATACGGAAAGCTCCACTGATAATTATTATTAGATATTTATAGGAAACAGAGCGCCCCAGCCACCAACCACTATCATTTGGTTGTCGCTGATTTGCATACCATCACGCAGATAAACAGGAATTTTGGGGGTTTCTACTCGTTGCCAAGTTGAACCATTGAGTTCAAGTACAGTACCGTGGTCACCAAAGGCAAATAGGCGAGCGTTATTCGCATAGAAACCAAACAAGGGAGATTCTGTTGGTGTTGATTGAAGGTCCCATGTCATACCACCATTTGTGGTATTAAAAATCACACCGCCCAATCCCGCTACCCAGCCAGTATTTAAGTCTTTAAAGTAACTACCTTGTGAGAAAAACTCATTAGGTAGAGGATCTTGAACAACCCAATTTTGCCCCGTATCATTAGAACGTGCTATGAAGCCAAACTCACCAATTGCCAGCAAAGTCTTCTCATCCAAAAACTGCACTTGGGTAATAAAAGCATCTTCGTTAAGCGTTGTTTCCTGCCAGTTAGCTCCTTGGTCTTTACTAGTCATCAAGGTACTAAAACTTCCCGTAGCCCAATAACTGTTGTCTGGTCCACAAGTAAGTGAAATTAAGTTTTCTTGGGTAGGAATATCATTTTTTATCCAGCTTTGCCCTTGATCTGTACTGCGCCAAACTTGATGCTCCATGCTAAGGGCGATAAAAGAATTGTCAGGACAAGTGTCTATATCTACAAAGTTAGGACGCTCTTCCAGCACCTGACGCTGCCAATTTAAATCATTTTGTGGACTGGTAAGAATTAAGCCATCAAACCCAACGACTGCAATAACTTCCTTGCTAATCGCAACAGACTGAAATTGATCGGTACGCTGGATAGGTTTAGCAGACTCTTTCTTAATTCCTTCTAAATTAAGAGAAGCTTCACAACCCGTTAGTGCAATAATAATTACCACACAGGTTAATAAACTTTTTCTTTGCTTACTCCCAAAAATTTGGTGAATAAATCTACCGCTATATTGATTTGTTTGGATGAGTGTTTTTATAATTGTTAAGCTCATTTTTCACGTTCCCCCCATAAGTTTTTCAACAGGAATAAAATATTACTGTTGAAGGTAGGAGCAACGGCCATGCCATATTAGTAGCACTTATAAATAAAATAAATTAAACACTTAAATTACATGAAGATATAGATGTATTTTGATTTCATTAAGTAGCGTCACGATGAATAAACCCCTCTTTTCTTATTAATATAAATTCATCGTTTGATTAAATAATCAAACGATGAATCATATGCTTAATCAAATAGTGAATTGTTGAAATAAAGCTAGAACAGTTAAGTCGCAATCTGATGTGTATAAGCTTTTAGATGAGAAAAGTAGTAATAATGTAATATTGGTGCAGTGATACGAAGGGTAATTAATAAAGAAGTAAAATGTATTTACTATCATCGCCAACCCCGTGAGTGATTGGTATTTTGGATATCCAAAAAAATCATTGGCAAGTGAGAGTTTATTTAATAAAAGACTAGTGCCTATAAGCTATAACACTGGTTAATCCCACGGACTGGTTGGCGTAAACTTTTCTAAGAGAAAATCAAGCAGTACCCTTACCTTGGCTGGTAAGTATTTACGATGAGGAAATATTGCGTGGATTTGTTGTTTTTTTATCCTGTAATTCTGCAATATGGGTACCAACCTTCCTTCTTTAATATCATCACCAACCATGAAGCCTGACAACCGTACAATACCTCCACCAAGTAACGCATATTCATATAAGGCATCAACATTATCCGTAATGAAGTGGCCCTTAACTTCTATCGACTCTTCCTCCTTATCACTTAAAAATTCCCAATGATTGAAATCTTCACTCGTCGATAATCGTAAACAATTATATTGTAGTAACTCTATGGGAGTTAACGGTAAGCCATGAGTTTTTAAATAATAGGGGCTAGCACAAACTATTCGCTGGCTTTCACCCAGTTTTCGAGCAACTAAACTAGTATCTTTTAGTACTCCCAACCTGATAGCAAGATCAATCCCCTCACCTATCAAATCAATAGACTGACCCGTTAGTTGAAATTCCACGACGAGTTGTGGATATAGATCTTGAAATTCAGCCATGATAGGTAAGAGTTGGTGTTTAACAAAACCAGGAGTGCTGTTTATACGTAATACTCCTTTGGGTACATGACCAAAACCTGTAATAGATGTTTCTGCATCCTCTACATCTTCAAGTATTTCAATACAACGTTTGAAAAAAACTTGTCCGCCTTCGGTTAGATTTAAAGTACGGGTTGTGCGGTTAAATAATCTTACACCCAAACGGCTTTCCAACCGAGAAACAAGCTTACTAACAGCTGAAGGAGATAAATTAAGTTGACGTCCAGCGGCAGAAAAGCCACCCCGCTTCACCGCTTCAGTAAATACTTGCATTTCAGTCCATTTATCCAATTTTATCTCCTCTGTTTATTATTCTTTAGCAATCACACTATTTGTGAATTTAATTCATATATCATGTGACAATTTTGATATTTATTACAAAATAACACAACTGATATAGTAATTGGCAGTATTTTAAAGCGATCAGGTTAAATGTTCTGAGCGCATATACATGTAATAATCCACAAAATGGAGTGCTGTAATGTTAGAACTTTATACCAACCCTATGTCACCTTGTGCTCAGAAAGTAAGAATAGTTTTAGCGGAAAAAGGCTTAGATTGGACTAAACACCATGTTGATTTGTCTCAGAAAGAAAATCTTAAACAGGATTACCTAAAACTAAACCCCCTCGGTGTTGTGCCAACATTAGTACATGAAGGTAAATCGGTTATCGAATCTAGCATCATTTGCGAATATCTTGACGATACTTATCCTGAAATTAGTCTAAAGCCAGATGATAATTATGAAGTATCAAAAATGCGTTTTTGGATGAAGCATGTAGACGTAAAACTTCATCCTTCATGTGGTGCATTACAATGGCCTATAGTCATGCTACCTAGTCTTATGGATAAAACAGAAGAAGAGCGTCAAGCATTACTTGATCAAGTGCCAGAAAAACCTCGCAGAGAACGCCAAAAGCGTTTAGTTAAATTAGGATTAGACGCGCCCGATATTGTTGACGCTGTAATCACTTACCGTAAAACCATATTAGAAATGGAAAAAGCGCTAGCTGAACATAAATGGATAGTTAGTGACAACTTTAGCCTTGCTGATATATGTCTTGCCCCATATTTCCAAACAGTACATCAATTTGGTTGGACTAAAATGTTTGACGATTGCCCAAAAGTTGCAAACTGGTTTAAACGCTGTCAAAAACGTGAGTCTTATCAATCGTCCGTTACTAGTGATTTTCCACCCGAAGTTCAAGCTAACTTATTAGAGAAAGGTAAACCCGCTTGGGAGAAAATAAAACTGCATCTTGAGAAAATGGCGTAACCGATATCCTAGGCAACTTAAAACATACCAAAATATTCAACAAAAACAACAGATGAAATCGGTGCATTTACCCGTTAGTAATCTACATTTAAAGTTTAGATTGTGAACTTAAAATTAATTAATGGAGAAGTCATGAAAAAACCAATAGAAGTAAAATTATTTTTTAATTTCCGTAGTCCTTATTGTTATCTCGCCAGTAAAACACTTTGGCCAATACTTGATGACTATAATACTACAATTATCTGGAAACCTGTTGGCGGCTGGGATCTGCGTTCATCTCCTGATAGAGCAAAAAGCAAACTGCCAATCGCTCGTCAAGATATAGCCCGTTTTGCTAAACGTTTAAATATTTCTCTAACCCCTCCGCCTATTACTACTGATCCTACAATGGCAGGTGCAGTGTCACTTCTCGCTGAAGAAAAAGGCCTTTTACGTCCTTTTATCATTGAAATAATGAACAAAGAATGGGCTGAAGGTTTAGATATTGGCGATCCCAAAGTACTCCTTGAAGTAGGGAATATAATCGGCTTAGACAGTTCAGAAGTCACCACTGCTTTAACGGATGAAAAAAGACTTAATCAATTACAACAAAATGCCAAGGAAGCTGAAGAGATTGGTGTAATTGGCGTACCTACGTTTGTAATTGGTGAGCAAATATTTTGGGGGCAAGATCGCATTGATTTTGTACTTGAAGAATTACAACAACTTCAAACATCAATCTCATAATTTTTTATTTTGAATAACAAATGATTGAAGGGCTAAAATGACTACGATTAAACTTTATAACAAACCTGAATGTCCATTTTGCTGGAAGATACGTATCGCTTTAGCTGAATTAGGAATTAAAGCAGAAATTATTGATTCTCAATCTGAACAACATATTGAAGAATGGCGATCGTTAACACCACGTAAAACAGTCCCTGTTCTAGTCATTGATAACGTGGTTATTTATGAATCCAACGTTATTTTAGAATACCTCAGTGAGGCTTATGGACCTTTGCTACCAATTAACCCCATAGAGTGTATTTCATCACGACATGTTAACCAATATAGTGATGGCGTTATCGGTGCGGGATTACGCGAAGTGATTTTTGAAAAGCGAGGGAAACAAGCAAAGGAATGGGATTTAGAACGTATTAAGCTTGGAACTGAAGCATTTCAAAAAGCACTAGAGTATTTATCTATTGAATTAGGAGATAAAGAATATTTTAGTTCATGTTACTCATTACCTGAACTGGCCTTAACGGCTCGTTTTGGTTTGGCTGAGGCATATGGTGTCGAAATTCCTGCATGCCATAAAAATCTTTTTGACTGGTTTCAACGTATGAAAACTAGGACAAGTTATCAAGCCACTGCTCCTCACATTTGCCTTTAACTAGGTAAGCTAAATAAAGTAAGCAAACAGCTAGCGTTTCAAATATATAGAAAACAAGTTGAAGCGTAGAGTATTGCCTAGAAGTAAGACTTGATATTGCCAATCAACAAATGGAATAGACTGATTTTGATCACTTTTGCCACTTTCAAGACCTAAGGTTTTAGCACCATACCGACAGCTTTGAGGTGTGGAGCTGCCATAAATCACGATGCAAAATCACCATATCTAGCAATCACAATGAGCCTACTTGCTGACATTCCAATTTTAAATTTTTTGTCATATTTAGAATAAAATATTTATTCGATATTTTGCGTTCAATTATGTACCCAATCTAAAAAGCGGACATTAGCATTGTCCTTGATACGCATGAAATTAGAGTATTAAATCTAAGGCGCAAACGCCCCCCAAGCGCCATAGAAGTATGAAATTAACATCTGTTTTTTTGAACGACAAGTTCAGATTTAATTCAACAATTTTTCTTCTCTATTGCGCACGAAAAATACCTTTTAATGGCAAAAAACACGACGCAGGAACTAAATTAATTAGTAGGAAATATACTACTTCTAGTTATCTCTATTCCATTTAAAAGACAAGAAAATGCACCTATAAAATAGATGCATATAAACATGAAATACTAAGGAAATAACATTACTGTTAAGTAAGAGTGTGCTTTTCAAACTAAGTTCAATTTACTGAAAAACAATAAATCTGTTAGCAAGCCAAGAGTATAACACAACACTTTTGGTTAGATGAACAGGCACAGATTAGTCATCCAATGTATTTTTCTACGCATCATAACGTGTTTCATAATTACGCTAATAAACGCTGCTTGGGTAGTAAATTATACATCAGCCTCAGTGTTTTTTGTTAGAAACGAAAAGTCGGTGCAATAACACTAACGAAATAACCTACCAATTAACACTTTACAAAAAAGTGACTTTCGCCTTACAGCTATCAATTAATACTTAGCAAACACTACGCTTGATAGTGCAGGTACAGTAAAGCCTTTATCGTCAGTTTTACTATATTTTATCGTTTCATCAACGCTACTTTGTTGAATTGGATGAAGTTGATAGGCGCTGGCCTGAGCAAAAGCGAATATCTGTGTTTTAGTGCTCATATTAAAAATCACCATTAAGCTTTCAACATTATTATCAATTTTCTGACCAACTGTGTCATCCAACTTCATTACCAACAAGCCTAACGGTTGATTAGACATTGCGCTCTTATTTATATTTAAAAAGCTCACTTTACTAATAATATCTTTTGCTGTTGTTAGTCTAAACAATGGTGAACTCATCCGTAGTGCAATCATTTCTTCAAATATTTTCGCGCTAAATTCAATGTGCTTAGCTTCAACATGATCCCTACCTTGATGACCCTTCAATACTTCTTTGATTAATGGCCAATTCTCTTGATCTTTATCTGCAGGTGGTAAGCCTACATTGTAGTAGTTATTTTGCTTACTAAAATCTACTCGATTAAACCAATCGCCATAATCATAACTATCGCGAAGAAATGATTTGGATCGCATGAATTCCGATCCCATGTGCACAAAGGGTATCCCTTGAGCAAATAATGTAAACGACAAGCTTTGTATATGCATTCTAACTCGGTCATCAGTACTAACAGTAAAAGGTAAACGATATTGACTATTATCCCACAAGGTTTGATTATCATGCTTGGACACATAATTAATCGTGTCTGCGGGATCTAAAGCATAACCTGTTGGTTGGTCTCCATAGGGTATGTCCTTCCCAAAAACTTGTTGTTCTGCATGTTGATCAAGCGGAAAGTTGGCTAAGTTACCTGTCAAGCCCACTCTTAACCTATCCATGAACAAATCATAGTTTTCACCGCTATTTTTTAGGCTTTGTAATTCATTAGGCTGTATAAACAAACCATTACCAAGGCCCTGAGTATCACGAGTATTATTACCACCGCCACGTACAGCATCACGTAATCTATCACTATAGGTGCCAATTTCACTGCCACCAAGTTCTAATTGGCTGGCTTGCACAAATTGACTATTATTGGCTACTTCACCAAAATTCCAACCCTCACCATAGAAGTAAGTGTCGTCATCAACAGTACGCACAGCTTCTCGTGCTGCTAACATGGCAGCTTTAGGTTGATGACCCATTAAATCAAAACGAAAGCCATCTATTTTATAATCACGTGCCCACACCACCAGTGAGTCTGTCATTAATTTTGCCATCATCACACGCTCAGTAGCTGTATTATCACAACATGTACTTTGCTCTATTGCGCCGGTAATAGGATCTAAGCGATGATAATAGTTAGGTACTATCTTATCTAACACTGATTTAGCTTCTAATCCTGATGCTAAGGTATGGTTATAAACTACATCCATGATCACTCGAAAACCTAACTCATGAATATTTTTAACCATTTCTCTAAATTCAACCAAACGTGACTTACCCTGAGGATTTACTGCATAACTCCCTTCCGGCACAGTATAGTGGTAGGGATCATAGCCCCAGTTATAGTTATCGAGTTGTCGCAATTCACTTATAATTTCCTGCGCTTTATCACCTTTTTCATCATACCCCTGCAATACCGATTTTAAAGGTTGAGTTTCATTATAGTGACTTTGACAAACCCCTAATTTAGGCGCCAGGGTACATACTTTTCCCATGCTATCATTAATATCTATTACGTGATCTTTTAGCTCATTTACTGTCCCAATATCAAACGTAGGCAATAAATGAATATTATTTAGCCCTGCTTTTTTTAATGATTTTAAATGATTGATGCCATGAGAGTCTTGCTCACTAAACGCTTTATACTTTCCTCGAAACTCAGTATTAGAAAGCGCACTTTCATCAGCACTAAAATCCCTAATATGAACTTCATAAAAAATATTATCCTCAACATTTTTCACGGTCGGCACAGTATGATATTGCCACTTTTCAGGTTGCGTTGAGCTATCATCTAAATCAACTACTTGCGAATATTGACTATTCACCGATAAACTCAATGAATAGGGATCAGTCGTTATGAGTGTTTCAATTTTTTTCGACTGAGGATGATAAACAGTCACTTGATATTGATAATATGCGTCATTAAGTGAGCTATCGCCCACAACCGACCAAATTCCAGAGTTTTTATCTTCCACCATAGCCATACTCGACGTTGGTGCTGGGGATAAATCATCATTAAAAAGTAATAATTGCACTTGTTGTGCGGTGGGCGACCATAATTTAAAAGTCACTCCATTTTCAGTGACCGTTGCCCCTAAATTAGTTTGTTCGTTCGCGTCATTTTCACCCTCGGTATAAAGTACATCTAACACAGCGCCCGTTTGCACAAAAGCTAACGCTTGCGCTTTATTATTTACATCTAACGCGATAACCATCAAAGGGGTTTTAAGCAATATTTTAGCTTTAGCTTTTGATAATTTAGCCTTATAGGCTTGAAAGTCAGCAAGGTGCGGGAATTTTTTTGCTATTTCTCTAGGAAAATTAGTTGCTGTTAGCATAGTAATATTTAAATCACTATCTCCTTTACTATGCAGCTGATATTGGTATTGATTAGTAGTTTTAGGTAGTACAAACAGATCTGTTGTTAACCAATGAGCAGAAGTATTACTTGATAACACTGATAACTCAGCATCAGAAAGCGTGCGTTGCTCATTACTATTACTGACTGTACTTGCTAACAACGTTTCTTTTTGGCTACTCTCACCACAAGCAACCAGTAAAACTAATAATGCCGAATATATTGATACCCGTTTAAAGCTGTTTGTTAACCTCAAAATATTATCCCGTTCATATATTTTGAATTAATGCTAAAGCTTTATTTAACTATTTAACAGTGACTACATACGTATTCAATAAGAAGCATTAGTGATTGTTGGCTTAAAAACCATCCGTCTGATAATATCATTTTACTTAAGGTATTAACCTGTTAAAGCAATGGAATGTGATGACGCATAGTAACAACAAAATCAATGTAACAATAAATTTAGCTAAAAATTTTTTAGCCCTATTTACCTTTTTATTCTGGTTTATCTCATTGCCAGCATCAGCCAACAACGTCTCATCCTCCCCTTTACCAATTAGCACATACGGTAGCTTACCTAGCTTTACTAATGTTAAATTATCGCCGAGCGGTAATGCTCTTGCTCTAATTAAAAATATTAATGGTACCCTAGTCTTAACAACATATAATCTTATTAGTGGGGAAAGCCTATCCGTTTTGCAAGCGGATAATGTTGACGTTATTCTAAATTGGTACACTTGGGGAAATGACGACATTCTACTAATAAGTGCCGCTTACACCACCAGACAACGTACAACCAAGTATACCTCTACTCGTTTGTATAAATTTGATTTATCAAAAGAGAAAAAACTCACGTTATTAATAAAGCCTAAAAGTGGGAAGAATGAGCTCAATGCGCAATTTCAAGATAATATCATTAGTTTACTGCCAGCGAAGAAAGATAAAATTTTGATGGCCATTAGCTTTGACAAGCTCAATCAACCTAGTTTATATGAAGTCAATATTAGGACTAAAAATAGAAAGCGTATCAAGCTCGCAAAGAAACAAATTGATGACTGGGTTGCTGATAGACAAGGTCGAGCTAGGATAAGCGTTCGTATCAATAAAACCCAAGTTTCCTATAAACTGTTTGATGTTGATGGCAACCCTGAACGTGATTTATGGTCTTATGAAGTGTTTGAAAAAGATGTGGTTCATGTTTTAGGCTTTGATTTAGATCCTAATACTATCTATATACGAGCGCTGCATGAAGGCCGCTACGCTGTTTTTAAAGTGAATTTACAAGATAAGTCACTGCAGCGTGAATTAATCTATGCTGATGACAAGTATGATGTTGATGGCTCATTAATATATTCGTTCAAAACAGGTGCTGTAATCGGCTTAAGCCATCCAAGTGACAACGATAACAAAATTTACTGGGACGAGCATTATATCGCCTTTAAAAAAGCCCTAAACAAAGTGCTTCCTGATTCACAAAATACTATTATCAGTATGTCAAAAGATCTGAACAAATACGTTTTATATTCGAGTTCAAGTACCAGTGCTGGCGATTATTATTTGGGTGATAGAAAAAATAACACCCTAAAGTACCTTGCTAGCTTATACCCAAAAATCAATGAGACCAATTACGCCAATAAGCAACTAGTTCACTACCAAGCCCGTGACGGTGTCAAAATAGAGGGTTATTTAACTAAACCGATTAATTCACCAATAAAAAGTAAATTACCTGCTATTATTTTCCCGCATGGCGGCCCTATGGCAAGGGATTATGCTGGCTTTGATTATTGGGCTGAGCTATTTGCCAATAGAGGCTATGTTGTCTTTCAACCAAATTTTCGTGGTTCTTCAGGTTATGGCTACAAATTCGAGATGGCCTCTATTAAAGGCTGGGGGCAAGCCATGCAAGATGACTTACAAGATGCCGCTAAATGGCTAGTTGAACAAAACATTATTGATTCAAAAAGAGTCTGCATTGGTGGTGCTAGTTATGGTGGTTATGCTGCCTTGATGGCAGCAGTCAAACATAGTGATAGTTTTAAGTGTGCAGCAAGTTTCGCTGGAGTATCGGATCTTGAACGCATAATTCAAGATGCTCGTCGCTTTACCAACAGCAAAATAGTTAAAAAGCAAATGGGTACTGACACCGAAAAACTTGAAGCAGCCTCTCCTATCCACTTTGCCAAAAAAATTAACATTCCTATTTTATTGATACACGGCACAGATGATAAAATAGTGCCAATAAAGCATAGTCGAGATATGGCAGATGAATTAGAAAGCTATGACAAGGACGTTCGCTATGTTGAAATTGAAGATGCGAATCATCATTTAAGTGTGCAGGTACATAGAATAAAAACGCTTGAAGAAATGGTTCGCTTTTTTGATAAACACTTACAATAAGAAGTTAACTATATTCTAATTTAACTTTCATGAAACAGGTTTAGTTTCACTGCAAACACGGCGACAAGTTCTAAATCTATTATGCTATTTATTTTAATCTGATGAATATCTGGTTGCCAAAACCAAATACAAGAGCTTCCTGTAATTACAATCCCATTTTCTTGAACTGACTCCAACTTAGCTTGCTGTAAATAATTATCTATTTCTGAGATAATAAAAGGCAAAGGTGACTTATAACTTTTCTCTAATTACGCTATAGCCCAGGTTCTATCAGAAACGAAAACGAGACTGATTAACAAAAAAATTATTCTCTTCAAAACAGGCTCCTCATAAAAAAATTTAATTCACCCTAACATGGTTCAGTAAGCTTTTAATCACTTTACAAGTTAACCGATATGACTATTTTTATTTTAGCGTTTAGCTCAATATATGTAACCAAGTTGTACTTAACCTTTTTGCAACTGCCATTGCATACGTATTCAATGCCTTTGCAGAGACAATCCAACTTATGAATACGTATGCAGCTACTATTCATAGATAAATCTCCCCTTTATATTAAAGTTGTTCACAAAACTGCTACATTTAAAGTGCATGCAGCCATAGTGACAATAAATATAATTATTAGCTGAATAGGCAACCGGCTAATAAAATCAATCAAAAATGGCTAATGGCTAGGGGAGAACATTCAATGTTAAATTTTAAACCAAGTAAGGTAACGATAGCGCTACTTTCAAGTGGTCTAATGGCACTAACTACACAGGCTTTCGCTGCAGAAGAAGCAACCGACAACAATGCCACAGATGAAGTTGAAGTCATTCAAGTAACAGGTATTCGTGGCAGCTTACAAAGAGCACAAGCGATTAAAATGAGTTCAAATTCAATTGTTGAAGTTATTTCTGCTGAAGATATAGGTAAATTGCCCGATACCAGTATTGCTGAATCTTTAGCACGCCTACCCGGTGTAACAGGTGAACGTAGAAACGGACGGACGAGTGGTTTGTCAGTACGTGGGTTCAACGAGAACTTTATTGGTACCTCACTAAACGGCCGTGAATTATTAGGTATGGGGGATAACCGTGGTGTCGAATTCGATTTATACCCAACGGAAATAGTTTCAAACATTGTTGTTTATAAAACCCCCGAAGCTGGCCTTGTTTCTCAAGGTATTGGTGGCACAATTGATTTACAAACCATCAGCCCATTAAATTCTGAACCGACGATGACTATTAATGCGGTTGCAGAACAAAATGGAAATGATGCAGCAAATCCAGATTACGATAATAAAGGTCATAAAATTTCTTTTAACTATGTAGACAAATTTGCTGACGATACTTTAGGCCTAGCCTTAGTACTATCATCACAAGAAACACCTCGACAAGAAGAACAGTTTCGAGCGTGGGGTTATGCTGATGTAAATGTAGATGGTAGTAATCCTCGAAGATTAACTGATTCTGTTATGGCTTCTGCAGGCGATAAAATACTTGGTGGTCATGACTCATTTGCACGCTCTGCAATGTTAGAGCGTGATTCAATTGCCGCAGTAATTGAGTATGCTCCAACAGAAGATCTCAAAATTCAATTTGATGCGCTCTATATTGATTTTAAAGAGCATGATGTTCGTCGTGGTATAGAAGAAGGCGGTGCTGAATGGGGAACGGGTGATTACTCTATTACGGGAATTGATAACGGGTTAGTCACTTCTGGCAATACCGATGGTTTTCATTCAGTGGTACGAAATGATGCCAGAACACAAGAATCAACCTTAACAACGTTGGGTTTAAATGTTGAGTATGCATTAAACAACGACTGGACATTAGAGGCTGATTTATCAGTAGGTGATGTTGATAAAAGTATTATTGATTTAGAAAGTTATTCAGGTACTGGTCGTGCCGGCACAAGTGGTCGCACGTTAGCAGCACGTTCATGGGAAATGACTTCTACAGGAGTTATGTATAGTGATCATCCAACACTTCCTAGTGTTGACTTCACTGACGAAAACTTAGTTCGTCTTGCTGGGCCTCAAGCTTGGGGCGCACCAGTAATTGGTGGTGACGCACAAGATGGTTTTGTAAACCGTCCAGAATTTGAAGAGTCGCTTGACAGCATTCGTTTACAAGCTAGCGGTATTGTTGAATATAATATCATTACTGGTATAGAAATTGGTGGTATATATTCCGATCGTGAAAAGGTTAAAATCAATGAAGGTGATTACTTAACTTCGCCAGAATATCCAGGTGATGCGTCTATCCCTAATGTACTCGGTACTGCAAATTTAGACTTTATTGGCATTAATGGTGTGTTAGCGTACGACAGCATATCTTTATATAATAGTGGTTACTACACAGCAACAGAAGCTTCTTTAGTCCAGACCGATCGTTTGGGTGATACCTATACCGTTGAAGAAGAAACACTAACCCTTTTTGCAAAAATAAATTTAGAAGCAGAATTTAATGACATTTATATGACAGGTAATTTTGGCTTGCAATATGTTGATGTTGAACAACAATCATCAGGTTTTTCTACAGTAGAAAATTCAGCAGGTTATGTCGTTGCAACACCTGTTACTGAAGGCACATCATACTCGAATATATTACCTACTTTAAACCTTAATTTTGAAATAGCCGAAGACCAATTTATTCGTACAGGGTTGAGTAAAGTATTGAGCCGCCCACGTATGGATGATATGCGTCCAAATGCACGTGCTACATTTGCCTACAATGACAATCAAATTCAAAGTACTGAGCCTGAAAATGGTCCGTGGTCTGGTAGTGCCGGAAACTCACAATTAAAACCATATGAAGCGAATCAGTTTGATCTTTCTTATGAAAACTACTTTGCCGATGATGGTTACTTTTCAGCAACCTTTTTCTATAAAGACTTAGTAAACTGGCATCGTAGTAGTAATGAATTAACTGACTTTTCTGACGTGTATATTCCTGAATTACACAAAGACTCAAATGATGATGCGCCGGTATTATTAACCGGATTCGTAGAAACAAATACGGATGGTTTTAAAGGCTTTGTTCGTGGTTATGAATTACAAGCCAGCTTACCATTACGTTTAGCGCATGACACTTTAGAAGGTTTTGGTTTGATGATGAGCGCTACTTTCTTAGACGGTAAGTTGTACGAGCATGCAGGACAATCAGAAGGTAAAGTTCCTGGTTTATCCGATGAAAGTTACTCACTAACGGCTTATTACGAAAGCAATGGCTTTGAAGTTCGTATTGCTGGAACTAAGCGTAGTGACTACGTTTCTGAAACGCGTGGTGGTAGTTTATCTTTAGTGCCAACAGGCAAAGCAGGTACTGAATTATGGGATGCCCAAATTAGCTACGATTTCTCAGAATCAGGTATTGATTATTTAGACGGTTTACGTATTACCTTACAAGGTCAAAACTTAACTGATGAGAAAGATATTGAAATTGACCAAGCTGACTCACGTTTAGTTAACAGATACCAGTCTTATGGTAGAAACTTCTTAGTAGGTCTTAACTACAAATTCTAATAAATTGCATTAGAATTTAGTTTTTTTAATGAGACCTGTTAGTTTACTAGCAGGTTTTTTTTTAATAATTATTAAAAAATAAAGAGAAACAATGATGATTGATCCAGTAAAAAAAGTTGTTGTATTAGGTGGCGGAACAGCCGGTTGGATTTCTGCCGCATTATTAAAAAAAATAGTAGGGAATGCTATTGAAGTTGAAGTGGTTGAATCTGATGACATCGGTACTATCGGTGTCGGCGAAGCGACTATTCCGCCAATTCAACACTTAAATAATGTGCTAGGTATTAATGAAGCTGAATTCTTACGAGAGACAAAAGCAACCATAAAGTTGGCAATCAAGTTTGAAAACTGGAAAAATCAAGGCCACAGCTACTACCATAGTTTTGGGGCCGCAGGGAAAGGCTTAGCTTTTTGCCATTTTCATCATTTGTTAAAACGCGCGAATCAACTTGAAGATGACAAACAACTTTGGCAATACGATTTAAATTACTTATGTGCTGAAGCGGGAAAATTTGCCAAAATAAACAGCAAAGATCCCATTTTAGACATGCCTTATGCTTATCATTTTGATGCTGGTTTATATGCCCAGTTTTTACGAAAATTTAGCGTGAAAATGGGTGTAAAAAGAACCGAAGGAATGGTGGAGCACGTTAAACAATGCGCTAAGTCTGGCTTTATTCAAGCGTTAAAATTAAAAAGTGGTCAAGAAATTAAAGGCGACTTCTTTATTGATTGCTCAGGCTTTAAAGGATTATTAATTCAAGAAAAATTACGAACAGGTTTTGAAGATTGGAGCCATTGGTTACAATGCGACCGAGCGATTGCCGTACCTTCTAAACGACTTGATAAAACCTTACCTTATACCCGTTCTATTGCGCACGCTGCGGGTTGGCAGTGGCGGATCCCTCTTCAGCATAGAAACGGTAATGGTTTGGTTTACAGCAGTAGCCACTGTACTGAAGAACAAGCAATTAACACCCTGATGTGCAATTTAGACAGCGAAGCGATTGCTGATCCAAAAATAATTAAATTCCAAACCGGCAGACGCTACAAACAATGGAATAAGAATGTTGTTGCCGTTGGCCTATCAAGTGGTTTTTTAGAGCCATTGGAATCAACAAGCATTCATTTAATTCAATCAGCCGTTGTACGTTTGATTCATTTATTTCCACACAAGGGTATTGATGACTCTTTAGTTGATGAATATAACAAGCAATCGTTAGTGGAATATGAGCAAATCAAGGACTTTCTCATTCTGCATTATCACGTAAATCAGCGTGACGACAGTGATTTTTGGCGAGATATGCGCTCAATGAAAATTCCTGATAGCCTTGCTCATAAAATTGAGATATTTAAAGAAAATGGTCGTTTGTTTAGAGAACAGAATGACTTGTTTGCTGAAAGTTCTTGGTTACAAGTTATGCTAGGACAAGGAATTGTTCCTCAAGATTATCACCCGTTAGCGAATAATTTATCGGTAGAAAAACTCAATGAAATGCTAAGAAAAATTAGAGCAATAAAGCAAGAGCCTATTGATAAACTACCCACACATGATGAGTTTTTAAAAATGTATTGTCGTCAATAGAAAGCAAATCAAAGAATGGTCAAAAATATGAACAACATAACTTATAAGAACACCACGTTAACTTCATCCCGTTTAATTTATGGCTGTATGCGTATTGCTGGCGATAATTCCCCTCAAGACCGAATCAAAGGTAAACTTGCCATAAGAGCCGCACTTGACGCAGGTTATACGCACTTTGATCATGCTGATATTTATGGCGATGGTCAGTGTGAAAGTTTGTTTGGAGAACTATTAACTGAACTTACCAAAGAAACACCCGCATTACGTGAACAACTGATCATCACCTCTAAAGCTGGCATACGTAGTGATCCTCAGCGTTATGATTTCTCAGCAAAGTATTTGATCAGTAGCGTAGAAAACTCACTTAAACGATTAAACATCGACTGTTTAGATATGTTTCTACTACACAGACCTGACTATTTATTTAATGCCGAAGACGTTGCTGAAACCTTCACGCAATTAAAAGCGAGCGGTAAGGTAAAACATTTTGGCGTCAGCAATTTTAGTCCTTCACAGGTAAACTTATTGCAATCAGTATTAGATGAACCGCTACTGGTCAATCAAATTGAAATAAATATCCATAACATTAATAGCTTATCAGATGGCACATTAGATCAATGTCAACAAGAGGGTATAACGCCAATTGCCTGGTGTCCTTTAGGCGGAGTAGTTTACCCTGCATGGGGAAACACTTTCTCTCAAGGTGATGAACAGCGTATCGCGCGCGAATTAAGTCGACAAGCACAGTATTACGATTGTCTACCGTGGCAACTCATTTTAGCGTGGTTATTACAGCACCCTGCTAACATAAGTCCCATCATTGGTTCTACGACTCCAGAACGTATTTTATCAGCCAAAAAGGCATTAACGCTAGATTACAGCCATAAAGACTGGTATCGACTACTTGAAGCGAGAAATGGGCATCCCCTGCCTTAGCCGTTTATCTTTATCAATAGCCCATCTATTGACTGATTACTTAACATTAAAGATTAAAGATTAAAAATAATACAATCGAGTAGGGTGAGGCTTTTGCCTCATCCCTCTCACAGAACCGTACGTACGGACCTCGTATACGGCTCCTGCAATTTACTATTTTTCATTAGTTAATAATGAGAAGCAAGAACCCCTGTTTGCACTTTATCTATCTGATACAAGCCTATTTCTTTAAACCATTTATTTGGCATGGCATAGTTTGCCAGTGGACTCTTAGCACTTCGCCATGAGTTCATCTTGATAAACTTAAAGGGTGGTTTGTACTTTAATTGTTTCAATCGCCGATGTAATTTTGTCGCCTTTTTCCACAACCTCAGTTGTACCGCCCTTAATCTTCGCCTGATCCAAGCAGACAGTTGCTGTAAAATTGAGCTTATATTCGCTATCTTGAAGTAATTTACAAATCCCCTCAGCACTGGATTTAGCCTTTTTAGTACTGTCGCTAAATTGCCTCCTCCATTACGTTTAGTGAGTTGTTTCACTTTTACTTTTAAGTTTTTAAGCTTCTTTTCTTGGATATGTGTGTAATTGCTACCAATTATCACCCCTAAGAATTTTATCCCCGTATCGCTATGTGCTATATGGGTTTTACGCTCATTCACTTTAAGTTTCAGTGTTACTTCTAAAATATGACTCGCTACTGTTAATGCGTTTTCTGCCCCTGATGTTGAGGTGCAAAATATCAAGATATCATCTGCGTAGCGCACTATTCTGTGCTGACGTTTCATCATTTCTTGATCAAACTCATCTAGGTATATATTCGATAATAATGGACTGATGACGCCACCTTGTGGGCTACCAATGTCACTATATTCAAACGCTGAGCCTATCATCACGCCGCTTTTAAGAAACTGTTTTATCAAGTCTAAGATACTGCCGTCTGTGATACGTTTTCTCACGAACTTTATAATTAAGCCGTGATCGAGCGTATCAAAACATTTCGACAAATCCATATCAACAACATGACGCTTGTTATACCTGCGTATAAATAGCGTCGCTTTACTGATAGCTTGATGACAACTTCGCCCCACACGATAGCCATAACTTGATGGATGAAAGTGTGGGTCAAAAATGGGTGTCATGATAGTCGATAAACATTGTTGAACAATTCGGTCTCGAACCGTTGGGATCCCCAGTAAGCGTTTGCCGCCATCGTCTTTGTCGATTTCAACACGCTTTACTGGTTGCGCTTGGTAGCGTTTTTCCTTCAGTTCAAGCAATAATTGGTTAAGCTCTTTTTCCAAATTTTGTGTAAAGTCCTCTACGCTCTGCCCGTCAATACCGGCAGCGCCTCGATTCTTTTTCACCTGTTTGTAAGCCATATAGAGCGCTTGCAGTGATAGCATGCGCCCATAAAGACTAAAATGAACTCTCAAATCATTGTCTCACATCACTTTGTATTTGCTTCCTTTATATCGGTTAGGTTTATTTCATTATCGCGGCAAGCCTTCTAGCGAGGGAATTGTATCCCTATAAGTGCAATGTACTTACCCACCTTTATTTTGTCTCTAGTAAAGAGAAATAATTACTCCCCGTGCCCAGTTCCATCCTCAGCCTTAATTTCACTCTTAGCCAATCAAGGAGACCTTGCTTTATTAGGCAACTCGTAGACCCGATATAATTTTCGCTACACTTTTGTGATTTATAAATCACTTCCCCCCTTCGCAATCAATAAAAGTTTTTGACTCAAATTGACCCTATCAAACACACTGTTGATAGTCGGCTTGGTTTTATCCTCCACACCATTACTGGCTTTCATCGGCCTAGCCTTACTCACTACTACGGGTTCATCTGCCACCTCACACCGACGTTAAACCTTGGGTTTCCCCTTGAGTTTAGGCCACTTATTTACACTAAGTTTAGATGCCAGGCTTC
>JAWUXK010000085.1:0-40869 GCA_034111385.1 Colwellia sp.
CGGAAAGATTTTCAAACATAAATAACTCTAATAGCGCTCTTTAATAGCGAGAAATTGCGAAAATTAATGATGCTATTATACCTGTGATAAAAACATTGTCGAGACCAGCATTATTTATCTATTTGAATAGGCTTTTGATGAAATACATTAATCTATACATAACGAACATTAGCGTTGAAAACTTCAACGTTGATAAAACCATGATATAATAATCTTGATATTTTTCTTACCTTTCATGGTTGTAATTATGGAACACCTCATAGCGTTTACTAGTAATTTTATCGAACTAAGTGCTGAAGCTAGCCCTTGGTTACTATTAGGTTTGTTAATTGCTGGTTTAATGAAAGCTTGGGTGCCAACTGAAATTTTAAGTAAGCATTTAGGAAAGGGAAAGTCTGCTGTAGTTAAAGCCGCTCTTATCGGTGCTCCTCTGCCATTATGCTCTTGTGGCGTTATTCCTGTCGCTACAGAACTAAGGCGAAGTGGAGCTTCCGCCCCTGCTACGGCTTCATTTCTAGTTGCAACGCCAGAAACTGGTATTGACTCTGTATCGGTTTCGTATGCCCTACTTGGTCCTGTGTTTGCTATTTACCGCCCATTCGCTGCAATACTTTCAGCGATTATTACCGGTTTATTAGTGTCGACTATAAAAGATGAAGATATAAAAGCATCGCCAAGCGAGCAACAAGAAAATGCTGATTCTTGTTGTTCAAGTAATTCGGTCAAAAAAGAAACACAAAAACCTGCATTATCATGTTGCAGTAGTAGCCCTACCCAAGAAAAAGTAGAACCCATAAAAACGCCATGTTGCACTAAAAGTGCAACATCATCTTAAATAGAAGCATCTTCAAGTCAGTTGCCTTTATTGAGTGAGTTTTTCCGTAAAACTAAAACGGGTGTTTATTACGCTTCAACAAAGTTAATTGATGACATTATTATATGGTTAGCCATCGGTCTTATTTTTGCAGCGATTGTGCGTACCTTTTTACCAGAGGAGTTTTTACTTAGCTATGGTAGTGGTTTACCGGCAATGTTACTTATGATTGCTATTTCAATTCCAATGTATATTTGTGCAACCGCTTCTACCCCTATTGCTGCTGGATTTATCATGGCAGGTTTATCACCCGGCACAGCACTTGTCTTTATGATGGCAGGCCCTGCAACCAATATATCTACGTTAGGTGTCATTAGAAACGAAATGGGCGGCGGTGTATTAATACGCTATTTATTGGGTGTTGCTTTATCCGCAATAGGTTTCGCAACTTTACTCGATTATGGTTTAAACTTCTTTGCGATTAATATCACAGATCAAATGTCACATTCTCATGAAATGTTACCACAATGGTTTGGTTTAGCTTGTGCCACATTAATTGTATTTCTAGCAATTAAGCCGCTGCGAAAATTAGTGCTTTAAGCAATATTAATCAATACTATATTTGTCATGGTAGTTGACACTATATCTGGTAGAATCTATAAAATTGCGATTACATTCTAGGAGTTTAAGTTAGTGGATTTTTTGGTTATTGGATCAAGCATGGCGTTTATCGCTTATATGCTCGCCACTATGGCAATTTTATCTCGCTTATTTCACCCTAGCGGCCCTAATCTTAAACGTGTGTTTGTATTAGCAACGACGGCAATATCAATTCACTTATTTAACGACGCACAATTATTTTTTATCAATGACGGTATTAATTTCAGTCTACCTAATGTTATTTCTTTAGTTAGCTTAATAATTACCATTACAATTTCCCTTGTAGCATTGCGCGTAAAAGTAAATTTACTGCTGCCTGTCGTTTATGGCTTTGCCGGTATTTGGCAGTTAGCAAGAATATTCGTGCCTTCGGCTGAATCTATTCCGTTAGTTGCGGAAAAAATAATTCTTGTTAGTCATATTAGTCTGGCATTGATTGCTTATTGTATTTTAATTATTGCTACGCTATACGCCTTTCAAGTGTCTTATATCAACGTCAAATTAAAAAACAAAAACCTTTCTGCTGTTGTACATTTACCGCCACTGATGCAAGTTGAAAAACAACTTTTTACTATTTTAGCGGTAGGCACTGCATGTTTACTTTTTAGCCAATTAACCGGTTTAGTTTTTTTAGATGGTTTTTTTGCTAAAGACAATATACATAAAACGGTACTATCACTAATCGCTCTCGTTATTTATGCTGTAATTCTACTTGGCCATTATTTACAAGGCTGGCGAGGACATAGGGTCTTATTGCTTACTATTACCGCTAGCGTACTATTAACCTTGTCATATTTTGGTAGTCGATTCGTTAAAGAGTTTCTGCTATCTTAATTTCATTATTACCTTTTCGACTACAATAAAGGACTTCCTTCTTGGATAACATATCAACTCAGATGCTGTTTATCATTCTTGGCATACTGATACTTGTCTCAGCTTATTTTTCTGGCTCTGAAACTGGCATGATGTCACTTAATAGATACCGATTAAGACATCTTGAAAAAGAAAAACATAAAGGCGCTAAGCGAGTAAGTAAATTACTAAAACGTCCTGATAGACTTATTGGCTTAATCCTTATTGGCAATAACTTAGTCAATATTGCTGCGTCTTCCATTGCCACAATTATTGCCTTAAGGTTAGCGGTTGAAGTAGGTTTATCGAAAGATCTTGCGTTACTAATATCAACAATTGTACTTACGTTATTAATCTTGATTTTTGCCGAGGTTACCCCAAAAACACTCGCTGCTTTATACCCTGAAAAAATTGCGTTCCCTAGTTCAATTCTCTTATCGATTTTATTAAAGGTATTATTTCCTTTTGTTATTGCAGTGAACTGGATTACCAATGGTATTTTAATGCTTTTAGGTATTAGCTCAGAACAACGAGAGCAACATAGTTTAAGTAGTGAAGAATTACGTACGGTAGTAAATGAGTCTGGCGCGTTATTACATGAGCAAGATCAAAGTATGTTAATGAGCATATTAGATTTAGAAAAAGTGAGTGTCGACGACATTATGATCCCGCGAAGTGAATTGGTTGGAATTGATGTTAATGACAACTGGAAGAAAATTCAAAAACAACTCACACAAGCAAACCACACAAGAGTTTTATTGTATAGAGATAATATTGACGATGTCGTAGGTTATATTCACGCCCGCGATGCATTAAAACTTCTATCAAAAAGCCAGTTTACTAAAGCGACCTTATTGCGCGCAGTGCGTGAACTATATTTTATTCCAGAAGGAACCCCGCTTAATATTCAATTATTAAAGTTTCAACACGCTAAAGAGCGTTTAGGATTAGTTGTTGATGAATATGGTGACATTCAAGGTTTGGTAACACTAGAAGATATTTTAGAAGAAATAGTAGGCGACTTTACTACCACGCAAACCCCAACACCAAGTGATGAGGTTAACTTACAACCAGACGGCAGCTATTTAGTTGACGGCAGCGCCAGTATTCGTGATGTTAATAAAGAAATGTCATGGCTGCTCCCTACTGATGGGCCTAAAACGCTTAATGGTTTAATTATTGAACATTTAGAAGATATTCCACAAAATAACATTAGTGTACGTATTGCAGGCTACCCAATAGAAATCGTTGATGCGTCAGAAAATAAAATTAAAACTGTTCGTGTGATGCCTGAATATTTTGTTAGTGAAGAAACTGAAGACGAATAATTAAACACTTTCCATCTAGATAAAGTTAATCACAAAGTTATCCACAGCAAGTTTATAAAAATAGCTTTCCACAATTTCTGTGGATAACAATGCCAAAGCCTATTTGTAACAGCTTTTAACATTATCAACATTTTTTTAATAAAATTTTAATCTTTTTTTCGCTAAAAATGTTGCTAAATCTATAAGCTATATATACAAAGGTGCTGACTGTTTTTACTAACAAAAATAACAAAGTGGCAAGATTTTTGAGTTAAAAAGCTTGATCTATTTATCTTGTTTAAATGTCATACAAATCAGTTAGGCGTAACAACTAGAGAATAAAGCTATAACATTTATTCGAAGAACAATCGCCATAACCAACCGTGATTCAAATCGTCTTCACAGCTTTTCAATTGAGATGAATAACGTCGAGCACGATTATCTACTTTACGAGCAACTTTCACTAACCATGCTTTCTTTTTATAGCTCTTTCGTTTAAAACCACCCCAGCCTTCGTGATAGTTTAAATACTGGTTATAAGCATCCCATTTTGACACGCCATTAATTTTTTGTGTTTTCACAATAAACCACCCCATAAAGTCAATGGCATCGTCAAAATCATCACGGTCTGCACCTGAGTTACCTGTTTCTTTCACATAATCGCCCCAGGTCATTGTTTTAGCCTGCGAATAGCCATAAGCAGTGCTAACTCTGCCCCAAGGAATAAAGCCTAACAAGTACTCTCTAGGAGGTGTAGCATCGTGTTTAAATGAACTTTCTTGATACATCATACTCATCGGTACATGAATTGGTACACCCCAACGTTCTCGAACATCTTTAGCGGCAAAATACCAATCTCGATGTTCTCTAAATATTTCACATATATTTTCAGGGTTTTTCGGTGGCGGAGTAGCACAGCTTGTTAACAACACGCTGCTTACTAAAGCAATACAAAGGGGGTTTACAGTAGGCATATAAAAAGTTAGTTCGTTATTCATAATACCAATAGTGCCAGAATTTTAACGCTTTAGCATTAATATCAAGTTTTAGTTTACTTGCACTGATTTTTTTATAAATAAATTGAACTTAACAGAAAAAACACTCTCTTACTTAATAGTAATGTTATCCCTTAGTGTTTTTTTTTATGCATCTATTTTTATAGATGCATTTTTTTTGCAGTTAATTGTGAATTTCTATGAGGAATGTTCACAAAATCAGCGTTTTGGTTTATTCCCCGTTACACATAACTAATCTCTACTTGAAGCTTAATTACACAATCTAGTTACCATTACTTAGCAAGTAAGGTGTTATATTTATTTCATATAAACTTAATGTGATCTATCAATGCGTCATTAAACGTATATTTTTTATATTATTAAATTTTTATAGGAATCTACCGTTGAATAAATTCTACCTCATTGTTATTGCATGGCTACTTGTTTCTAGTATTTCATTCGCCAAAGAGGGTAGAGGTGTCGTTCGAGAGCGAATAGAGCCTCACGGATATTTATATGGATTGGGCATAGGGATTAACCAAGAGATTTATAAAGGTTACGACTATCGATTCATACCATTACCGATAATTGGCTATCGAGCCGAGAACCTAAGAATATTAGGACCCTTTGTTAGCTATGATGCACTCCAAATATCAGACATTGAGATCACTTTACAAGCAGCTCCTCGCTTTCAAGCTTTTGATGAGTCTGATAGCTTTATATTTAAAAATATGGAAGAACGAAAGTTTTCAATGGATGCCGGAGCAGGGTTAACTTATGAAAAGAAAAACTGGAAAATTGGTTTTTTTGTTATGTTTGATATTTTGGGGCGTTCAAAAGGCTATGAATTGAAAAGTCATATATCTAAAGTATTTTCCGCCGGCCCTGTATTTTTTGAGCCTAAAATAGGTATAAGTTACTTAGATGCAAAGCATGTAGATTATTATTATGGTGTTAAAGCGAACGAAGTAAATAGTTATACCTATGAATACATTGGTGAATCTGCGATTAACTCTACTGTAAGCTTTTCAGTGTCCACACCTATTTTATTGGGTGGTTTTACTATGCTTGTTTTTGATTACACGTTGTTTGATTCATCTATCACCGACAGCCCTCTTGTAGAAGATAGTGGAAGTTTTGGTGCGAGATTACTCTTTAGTAAATTTTTTTAATAAATCACTACCTATTAATATTTTGCCATTTTTAAAAGAATCTTAGCCACTACAAACAAAGATCATAAAGCTAAAAACATTATTGCTTTGAGACTCATCGCGCCATAAGAAACTAATTTGATATTGCCTCATAAATGGATACTAATTAAGAATATTATCTCTAATTCGGTGGCCAAATTAACTATGCATAACAAATAACTAGGTGTATTACGTATTTTGTTGTCAATTTTTCTAATAACATTTATATTATTGCTAGTATAAATCAGAACTATCTCCCAAATAAAATGAGATTTTACCGTGCTTGAATTAGATAAATTGTCTCGCATTCACGTGAAGGCATTAAGCTGATGCCTACCGAGCGACATCAGCTGATTCGTTCCTTGTTTGATGAATATATTGAAATGTACGCTTCGCGCGATGAACGATTAATCTCTCATTTTAGCGATAACTTTAGTGGCTATGCTGGTAGTAGTGATGTTCTAATTACAGATAGGTCAGAGTGGATACGAATTACACTGCAAGATTTTTCACAAGTACCTGATCGAATTGACATTGAAGTTGTAGCACTTTCATTACAAGATCTTTCTGAAGATGTCATTGCCGTTACGGCATTCTTCCACATCCATTTGCCGACCCACGAAGAGATCCTAGCAAAAGAAACAGCCCGTCTGGTCCTAATTTTTCGAAAAGAGAATTTCTCATGGAAAATAGTACACAGTGGGATATCAATTCCTTATGGATTGGCTAAGGATAACGAAATTTATCCGATATCTAGGTTGGAAAAACGTAATATTGAACTGGAACAGATTGTTGAGACTCGAACAAAAGAATTGTTTGAAGCCAACAGACTCCTGAAAATTCAGAGTAATACCGATGGGTTAACTCATATAAACAACCGTCGGAATTTTGATTTTTTGCTAAACCAAGAATGGAATCGAAGCCAACGTGGTAGAACACCGTTGTCAGTTATTATGCTCGACATTGACCATTTTAAAACCTTTAATGATCAATATGGGCACATTGCTGGTGATGAGTGTCTTCAAAAAATAGCCCAAGGATTATCGCATTTAGCTCGTCGGGGTGGGGAGTTAGTAGCCCGATACGGAGGAGAAGAGTTTGTCATCATCTTACCAAACTCAGATATTCAAAGTGCAGTTGAAGTGGCAAATAATATTCAGAATATGATTTTATCCTTAGCAATTCCCCACACTACATCACCTTTTGGAATTGTCACGGTAAGCCTTGGCTTAGCAAGTTTGCAGCCATCAAGTGAACATGCTCCTCTAGACTTAGTGAAACTGGCTGATGCTGCCCTGTACCGTGCAAAACAGGCAGGGCGAAACACTATTCAGCTTTAATGTCGGAAGTAAGTCTTTATAATGTTAGCTGTTTTGATGATAAAGAAGAACAGTGGCAATCTAAATTTGGACGGTGTTAATTACGGCTTTATTGCCACAGTGAATAATATATTTAAATCAAGAAACGTTTTCAACATAACAATTGTAGATTCAGCTAGCCCAAGAAAAAGCACCGTATTTTGGTTGGAATAACCTTAAATATGATCTTGATTTAACAAGAAATTAATAGCAATTTCACAGGTTCTTAGTTTACTCTAATAAATTAGAAATTAGAGGAGATAATTTGATACCGCTAAGAAAATAAATCTGGTCTATTGATCTTTTATTTATATTTGCCAATTAATATCAGGCTTCCAGCCTTTAACCCACGCAGGAATATCGTTTGCTGGCATAGGTCTCGCAATGCCATACCCTTGTGCTAATTCACACCCTAACTCTAATAGTGCTGTACCATGTTCAATCGTTTCCACACCTTCAGCAATTACGTCACGTTTAAATGATTTAGCTAAGGCGATTACACCTTCTACAATGGCCAAATCATCGTTATCCATTAACATGTCACGTACAAAGGTCTGATCTATTTTTATCATGTTAGCAGGTAATCGTCTCAGATAAGTCAGAGATGAATAACCGGTGCCAAAATCATCTAGGGCAAAGTTTACGCCTAGCGACATACAGTCATTCATGATGGTTGAAGTATTAAGTACATCCTCTAAAGCACTCGTTTCCAGTACTTCTAACTCTAAATAGCATGGTTCAACATCGGGATGACCTGCCAGCAGTGTCGTTAACCTCTGTGTAAAGTCAGGCTGCTGTAATTGTACTGCGGCAATGTTTACGCTTGTGCATACAGGAAGATTAAGTCCCATTGTTTGCCATTGGCTTATTTGTGCTAGCGCACTGTCAATAACCCATTCACCCAATTCAATCATCATGGCGTGGTTTTCAATAACAGGTAGGAACTCTATTGGATTTAATAACCCTCGTTCTGGATGGTGCCAGCGTATTAGTGCCTCATAACCTGTAATGGTACCTGTTCTCATATTCACCTTAGGTTGATAATGTAGCATAAACTGATTGTTATCTAATGCGCTGCGAACAGCCTCTATGCTTTCCCTTTGCACTTTAACCGCGTCATCTTGAGCCATATCAAATAAGTGATAACGATTCTTACCTAATTGTTTGGCTTTATACATGGCTTGGTCTGCATGGCGAATGAGCTGTTCGGCAGCTACATTATCTTGCGGGTAGAGGGTAACACCAATACTGGCTGATACATTTAATACCGAACCATTAATAGTCACAGGCTCTGATGCTGAAAGTAATAATCGCTTTAATATCGGCTGACAATCTTCAACGTTAACTAAATCCGCTAATACTGCAATAAATTCATCACCGCCAATACGGGCTAAGCTATCACCTTCACGCAATGCCACTTTCATACGGACTGAGAGTGCAATCAGTAATTCATCACCTATATCATGACCATGGGCATCATTGACGGCTTTAAAACCATCTAAATCTAGAAATACAACAGCGAGTGAGTGTTTGTGCCGGCTACACTGCAACATGACTTGAGATAATCGGTCAGCAAGTAATACTCTATTGGGTAAATTAGTCAGTATGTCGTAATGAGCGATATGCTCTAATTGTTCTTGATGTACTTTTATCGGGGTGATGTCGTTGCCTAAGGAGACATAATGAGTAGTAACCCCTTGTTCATCATAAACGGCACTGATAGTATTCATAACCGCATACTCTTCACCATTTTTACGTCTATTCCACACTTCACCAGACCAATAACCTTCTTCAAGCAGGGCTTGCCACATATCTACGTAAAATTCAGGTGATTGCCGTCCCGATTTTAGGATACGTGGGTTTTGTCCAATGGCTTCTTCACGACTAAAGCCTGTTATCGTAGTGAATGTCCCATTTACATCAACGATTATACCTGTCATATCGGTGATGATAATGCTTTCACCGGCATGACTGAAGACACTAGCGGCAAGTAGTAGCTCTTTTCGGGTCTTAGACAATTCTTCATAGGGTTTTACAATACTGGTGATGAATATACTCTTATAGATAAAGCCATAGGCAATCACTTTATAAATATGTCCAAGTAAATTAAAGCTATCGGTCATGTCAGAATAAAGTGTAAAGAAGATTTCACTCATTGACATTAAACTGACGGCAACAAACAAACTAACCACATCATAAGGCTGGCTAGTACGCATTAAATATAAAAGTCTAATACAGACACTTAAATAGATTGCAGCAACACAATATTCATTAATGATTTTAAATGCCGTTAACCCTTGTTCTTCGACATAGGTACTAGGAATTAATGATGGATAAAATAATCCTATAATTGTTAGCGTACTCACTAGAGATAAGACACAACTTAAAACTACCCACTGCGTAAATCGTGAGGCAGTGGTGTGCCAAGGAAGAGCAAAAACAAGTAACAAACTTAAGGCTGAAAAGTATCGAGCCATTAACCAAAAATTAATTGTTTTTTCTGAACTGCTTGCCGTAATAAGGTCTGGCATTCCTGGAAATGAGAATACGTGCAACAAATCAAGTATTGCCACGCCTAGGAATGAACACGCAAGGATGAGATGATTTCGAGTCTGTTCGTTGCTAGGTATTCGAACCCAAACCGTTCCGAAAATCATCGCGGATACAATGATGGATAAAAACTCAAGAAATGTATGAAGTGGTACGTAACTAGCGATGCCCTTCATCTCATAAAGTGGTTCTGATAACAAGCTCAGGAACAAAATAATGGCAAAGAAAAATACAGTCCATGCAGTGGACTTCATTTGCATTTGATAATTTGGATGAATAACCATACATTAAGTATGGCTTTTATTATCAATAAATCCATGAATGACTAATTTTGTCCTTCAGTTAAAAGCGACTATTGATCCACTTTACGGTAATGGTAACTTATCCACATATCGGTCATTAACATCAATAGCATTTTCGAACCGCAGTTGCTAGCATTCGCGTAGCCTATTGTCACGAATGCTAGCAACTCGGGCACTAAACTCAACTACTTTACATGCCCTGTTAATAATGGAACCAAAGACTTTAGCCATAAAATCGAGTGCCAATAGTAACTTATCTTGGTTCGAGAACTAAAGATCATTTAAAACCACGATATTAATGCAATCATGTGTAATAGACATACAAATAGGGTCAATACTAAGCGCATTGTAAAGTAGGCGGTAGTATAAGAGCTTTGTTGTTTTTTACATAAAATATATTCCGCTGTTAATAAACTAAAGTAACCCAAAGGTAAAAAAATCAATGCGAAATTAAGTGGTAAAAACAAACAACTAAAAGCATATAGGCATAAAACATTACTCACAATCAAGCGGGTAGATTGACTGTCGTCGCTATCTTTTACCCATAATGTGCCAGCTAAAAAACACAATATAATTGCACTGTAAAAATGGAAGACTTGTTGCGAGTTAAACAGGAGGTTATGTGGATAATACTCAACAACTATTAAGCAAATAAGAAACGGTATAAGTCCTAGGTAACCTAATGATTTCCATGTTTTCATCATTTAATATCCTGTATTGCCATCTGTGTTTTTAATTATGCCATTAACCGATAACATATCACTCTGTCGATCTGGTTTAGCATAACTTAAACGTGATAATCGCTTACTACTGTGATAACTGTCGAGCCCAGACACACTGACAGTTTGCAATGCTTCAATATCAATATATCCATCCTCTTGAATGGCTTTTTCATTACAAATAATATGTCTTATTTCACCGATAATAAATTTTGTTTTGTTAAGCGTAATAGGTACGATCTCTTTTAAATTTACTGCGTACTTTAAGTGGCTTTCTTTAACGAATGGCGTGGCAATATTATCGATATAATGCTCTGTTAGACCCACCTGCTGAAATTCACTTTGATGCTTTGCATAACGGGCTGACGTTTGGTGAGCTTTATTATAAAAATCAGCGCTGACTTGGTTAATAGTATATTGCGTTGTGTTGATGATATTATTGAAAGTGTGTCTATCATCATTTTCAGGGCGTATTATAAACCCAACTAACGCGGGGCTTGCGCCAAGATGAACAACAGAACTAAAAATAGCGAGGTTACTATTGCCTTGTTGATCTTTAGTCGCAATTAAATTTGCACTTTTATAACCGGATAAGCAATTGATGAACATTGCTTTTTGCCTATCAGGCATAAGTGCTAACGTGTTGCTATTAAAATGTTTTAAATTAATAATGCTCTCCTAATCGTATTATTACTGATAATGATGCAATACGAGTTGTTTCCATAAATGGATCTCATTAATTTGCACATTAAAATAATCATCTTGTATCTGAGGCGTTAATTTAATCCATTGTTTATCGATAACTAGTCACGTTAGTTAATCAATTAAGAAAGCAAGCAAAAATTAGTACTGTGATTAGGAGGATATACCGGGGATTACTCCATGCCGGTATACCATCACAAGTTAGCATGCTCTGAATTATATTCAGTTCTTATGAGCTTTTAATTTTCTTTGCTAAAAGTAATTTTGTATTTTTACGATTCAAGTCAATAAATCTCAAGGAACACTTCTTCATATTTTGACCATTTATTTGTGTCATACAAACTCGGTCGCTTGTGGCCGAGAAATTCATTTGTCATTACATTAGTTGTTTGTGTTTATCCAAGATTAGGCCTTAATATTTCAAACATAGCCTCAATGTGATCATTACGATCATTAAGAGCTGCGATATAACGATATTTCTCTCCACCCGCTTGTTCAAAGATCTCTCGATTTTCACCTTCTATTTCTTCTAACGTTTCTAAACAATCAGCACTAAAAGCAGGGCTAATAATGGCAATATCTTTTATTCCATTTTCGGGGAAAGCCTTTAAAGTCTCATCGGTATATGGCTTTAACCATTCTGCTTTACCAAAACGACTTTGAAAAGTAGTGACCACCATGTCTTTATCTAACCCTAATTTTTCAACAACTAGTCGGGTCGTTTGCAAACAAAAACAATGATAAGGGTCGCCATTGTCCAGAAATAGTTTTGGCATACCATGATAAGAAAACACCAATTTTTCTGGAACGCCATTTTGGTTTAAATCTTCCTCAATACTATGAGCTAATGACGCTATGTAGGCACTATTTTTATTATATCCATTAATAAAATGCAACTCTGGTACCCAACGCCATTTGGCTAATACTTTGGCTACCGCATCGAATGTGGAGCCTGTAGTAGGGTTTGAGTATTGTGGGTATAAAGGAAAAACAATAATACGCGTATAGCCTTTTTCTCGTAAAGCTTCTAAACCAGACTCTATAGATGGATTCCCGTAACGCATACCCATGACAACATCGGTGTTTTCATAACCTTTTTGCTTTAGCAATTCGCTGAGTTTATCGCGTTGTAACCCTGTGATATGGGTTAAAGGGGAACCATCTTTGGTCCAAATACTTTGGTATAGTTTTGCCGAGCGTTTAGGCCGAGTAGTTAGAATAAATACGTGTAAAATGAACATCCAAATAAGTCGAGGTATTTCAACGATACGAGGATCTGATAAAAATTCTCTCAAATAAACTCGAACGGCCTTGGTAGTTGGGGCATCTGGGCTACCTAAATTGGTAAGAAGAATACCTGTTTTTTGATGAAAACGTCCTTCATGAGGATTGTCGGTAATAGCTGAAAATCTTGACAAACTAAGCTCCTTTTGAGCGTATATTAAAATATTACTAATTTTTGTTCTGTGGGTTTATTTATTGGCCCTTAAATCATCAAGTACTTTGCTAATCTTTATGATTTTAATTAGCACATACGAGTAAATACCGAAAAAAGATCAATGTAACTTTAAGGAAGGGGAAATATTCAATAAAAATTCCTACTCTATTAATCTTTTATTTAGATTTGCCAATTATTATCAGGCTTCCAGTCTTTAACCCACGCAGGTATATCGTTTGCTGGCATAGGTCTAGCAATACCATAACCTTGTGCTAATTCACACCCTAGCTCTAATAGTGCTGTGCCATGTTCAATCGTTTCAACACCCTCAGCAATCACGTCGCGTTTAAATGATTTAGCTAGGGCTATCACACCTTCCACAATGGCCAAATCATCATTATCCATTAACATGTCACGTACAAAAGTCTGGTCTATTTTTATCATGCTCGCAGGTAATCTTCTCAGATAAGTCAGAGATGAATAGCCTGTACCAAAATCATCTAGGGCAAAATTTACGCCCAACGCTATACAGTCATCCATGATGGCAGAAACATGTGACACATCTTCTATTGCACTTGTTTCCAGTACTTCTAACTCTAAATAACGGGAGTCTACCTCGGGGTGGGCTGCTAGCAAGGTAGTTAACCTCTGTGTAAAATCAGACTGCTGTAATTGTACTGCGGCAATGTTTACGCTAATGTTTAAGGGAAAATTTAATCCCAATGATAGCCATTGGCCTATTTGTGTCAGTGCAGTATCAATGACCCATTCACCTAGCTCAATACTCATAGGGTTATTTTCTACAACAGGCAAGAATTCAATTGGATTTAATAGGCCTCGCTCTGGATGTTGCCAGCGAATAAGTGCCTCAACCCCTACAATTGTACCTGTCCGCATATTCACTTTAGGCTGATAATGAAGGACAAATTGATGATTATCTAATGCGATGCGAATAGCCTCAAGGCTTTCCCGCTGTACCTTCACCGCGTCATCATGGGCGGTATCAAATAAGTGATACTGATTTTTACCTAATTCTTTAGCCACATACATAGCTTGGTCAGCATGACGCATCAGTAAATCAGCATCAACATTATCTTGTGGATAGAGGGTGACCCCAATACTGGCTGATATATTTAGTACAATGTCATTGATAGCGATAGACTTAGACGTTGCGAGCAATAAACGCTCTAATACTGGCTCGCAATCTTCAACGGTAGTTAAATCAACTAGTACAGCCACAAATTCATCACCGCCGATGCGGGCTAAGGTATCACCTTCACGTAATGCCTCTTTCATCCGCAGTGAGAGGCCAATCAGCAACTCATCGCCCACATCATGACCATAAACATCATTAACTTGTTTAAACCCATCCAAATCTAGAAAAACGACAGCGAGTGACTGCTCGTGACGAGGGCATTGCAGCATGGCTTGAGATAATCGGTCAGCCAGTAATGAACGATTTGGTAAATGAGTGAGCACATCAAAGTGGGCTACATGTTCTAGTTGCTCTTGATGCTTTTTTATCGGGGTGATGTCATTACCTAATGCAACATAATGGCTAGTGATACCTTGCTCGTTACGAACAGCACTGATAGTTTTCATTTCAGCATATAATTCGCCATTTTTTCGTCTATTCCATATTTCGCCAGACCAAGAGTCTTCATTAATTAGGGCTTGCCACATATTAATGTAGAAATCAGATGGTTGCCGCTCAGATTTGAGAATGCGTGGATTCTGCCCCAATAACTCTTCTCGGCTATAACCTGTTGTAGTAATGAATGTATCATTTACATCAATGATTTCACCGGTCTCATCGGTGATGACGATGCTTTCTCGGGCGTGGGTAAAAACACTCGCGGCTAGCGTTAGTTCTTCTTGAGCTTCTTTACGCTTAGTAATATCTTGAATTATACCAACTACCCACAATGGCTCACCTTGCTCATTGTGTTCAAGCACAACACCCCGGTCCCAAACCCAGATTTTTTTATTATCAATTGGGCGTACCATTCTATACTCAAGGCTATAGGGTATATTTTCTTCAAGTAGCCTTTTAAGTGCTTTGTTTACATGTGTTTTATCATCTTCAAAAATACAGCGTTGATATTCCTCAAACGAATTTTGACTATCAACCACACCTGTAATAATTTCCCACCTTTTATTGTGAAATACATCATTGGTTTGGGTATTCCAGTCCCACATACCCTCACAAGAAACATCTAAAACACCTGTTAGCCTTTTTTCATTCTTTTCTGCTTGATTTTTTAAGGCAATTATCTCTGTGATATTGGTTGCAATAATAACAACATTGTCTTCCCCTTTACTGTTCATAAAAGGGGTTTTTAAAGAGCGAAAACTATGCGTTATTCCTGTTTTAATGTCTGTAGCATTTTCATAAATAATTTGGCTTTTTTTGCTTTTTATAATGGCTTGGACACTTTCTGTAAAAAGCTTTGTCTGCTCTGTATTACCGGTAAAGTTAGAGTCATCTTTCCCGATCATTTTCTCTGGGACTGTATTATATAAATCAGCAAGCGCTTTATTAGAAAACGTGAACTTTCCATACCTGTCTTTTGCTATAATAGGCTCAGGAATGGCATTAATAATATCTAACAAAAATCTATTTTTTGCTTTTTCTTCTTTAAGTTCTTCTCTAATTTCTTTCATTCATGTACGGCTCTAATTCATTGAAAAGCTTAATCGACTCTAGTTTAACCGCCTAGACTCTAAATAATAGGAACACCTCGATTTGAATCTACAATGTAACTTATTTTGAGGGCAGGGGCATAGTTAATTTGACCACCTTACTAGAGATTACAACTTGGTTTAAAAGACTATAGTCATCTTTGAATTATTTGGGGTATTTATTATTCCTCATAACATTTCTCATCGTACTTCATTTTCTCAATATAAGATGATTACGTTACTTAGGGAAGATCCGTTAGTAATGAAATTGAATCTTAAAGTCGTAAGGTTATTTAGATAAATAGTTGTAATTGTTGAATGGTGTATTATCCTTTTGTTGACGACGGTACATTTAACAAAAAATTTAGTACTAATGGAGTTTACAAATATGAATAAAAAAAGAGTGTTGTGGTATGCGAGCATTGTTGTTTTACTTATGGGAAGTTTAACTACAGTGGGTTGTAGCAGTCAATTTGCAAAATCAATGCGCAAATTGACTTACCCACCAGGTTTTAAATACACTCAACCCGCTGAGCTACGTTCAGATATGGCTAAATTGGCGCAGCAAATGCTTTTGCTCGATGAAGTACTCATTAACCCATATAAACAAACTCAAGATGGTGAAGAAGGGCAGCGTAAGCAAGTACTACAGGTATTACAAAACATGGGAAGGATCGCTTCCACAATAATGGAAGGAGAAACAGGAGGAAATCACCCGTTCATACAAGAGCACATGCAAGATTTTGTCGCTGTAGTTGACCAAGCTAGATCTGCAGCCTCTCTTCAAGAGCCTAATTATTACTTTGCGGGGAAAGTCTCTGGCGGCTGTACCAATTGTCACAAGGTGAATCGATAATTTGTTTAGCGATATACTTCTAAACTTAAAGGCTTTAGTTAAACTGTAGAAACAAAAAAGCCCTGTAGTAACAGGGCTTTAATAGTAATAAAGTGGTCGGAGTAGCAAGATTCGAATTCCCCTCTATATGCCTTTAGATATAGCGATTATAATTTCACATAAGCTTAAATGTTACACCGGGTGTTACAATAAGTAAAAGTCAGTATTGATATTAAAGATAACTTCAAAGCATTAAATTACTTAATGTTAAAAATTTTAACATTAAGTAATTTGACTGCCACTGTCTATATGTATAACTTCGTTTCTATGCTTAATGAGTAATCGACTTTAATTAACCTGCGTCTATTACAACTCTTCAAGTTGACACGTTATGTCTTATGTCGTATTTTATAGTTCTCAAAGTTGTCCCTCAACTTACTAATTTAAATAGGATTTATGATGTAGCATAAATCCTCGTCATAATAATACACATTTATGACTGTTAAAAAGTACTATTATTCACTCCATGAAGTATCAATTTTACTTGATCTTACTATTGATGATCTTATGCACTATGGGATTACGGGTCAATTGGGTATGTTTTTTGATTGGGCATTAATCAAAAATGAGATATCGATAAATAACTTACCATTAAAATTAATAATGGAATTCAAAGGCCATCCGGCTCATCTCTGGCAAAGAACTATTGATGACACATTAAACAGTGATCATGTTGAACAGCCAATTAATCGTCTCTTTATTCTCTCAACAGGGCAACTGTCAGTAATCAACAAACATGGCAGTATCCCTTTAATTAACGCATATGATGAAGATATAGAACTCAGCCTAGAAATTGTTAAACTAGATGAAGACCCACAAGTTGAATATCCTAAGTTAAACCTTACTGATATTATTGTTAGCTCAGAGGCTTATGAGTATTTTGTAAAAAACAACAAATTAGATAATGCTGTTTTGGACTCTAAACTTACATTGGAAGATGACGATATGCCCGATAATTTATATTTTGCAAATTCGCTAAACAAAGAAGTTTGGCCAATACCGGATAATATGAATTTACCAACTAAAAGTGAGCTTGGTGAACTTCTTCTGATAAAAGATCCTAACCTGTGCAAAGCGGATATTGATGCAATAATCAGGAACTCGACTCCTAATGGCATAAGGTTGGGTGGTAAGCGGAAAAAAGACAAAATAGACTTTGCGCCTATTCTCCGTAGAAAATTAATTTAACTTTGCCTATCCACCAATAAACCCAATAAAAATAGGATGTGTTGTTTGGTAGTTGTAGCAAAAAACAGGTTGATGCCTTTCCCAAAGGTATCAACAAAGTAAAAAATATATGAATAATTAGGTGTCATGTAACCCATAGCAAACTATAAGGCGCTAACATGACCCATGAATACCAATCACTTTTAACCCGTAAACCAGAAGCATTAAACTTGCTTCAAATATCAAAAAGCACTCTACATGTGCGTATCAATGAAGGACTGATAGCACCACCTGTGCAAATCGGCGTGAGAGCGGTTTCTTTTGTGCGGACAGAGATTATGGCTGTTATTGCTGCACAAATAGCTGGCTGTAGTAAAGACGAAAAAAAAGCATTAGTTAAATCATTAGTCGCACAACGCCAAGAACTTCTACCTAATTTTACCAATACATTACCGGATAAATGTGTCGAAGAAAAAGAGCCAACACCTCTACGTGATTTAAGTACGGATAGCTTGGACTACAGGCATAAAAACTTAACACATCGAACACCAATGCCTAACCCATCTATATTTGATGGGGTGTAAGCATGGAACATTACAACGAAATGTTATCGGCTGCTCATGAGTTTGGCCTAGATACTGACCACCTTGTTTGTGAACAAAAATGGCAGCGAGTTAGAACGGTTAGCAAACCAAAATGCAAAAATGGCTCTTACTACATATTTCCAGGTGAAAAAGCGATGATTATGTGGGACTGGCAGCATAATATTACTAAAACTTGGCGTCCTCAAGGCTATAGTTTTACACGTCAAGATAAAATAGAACTCAACTTGGTTCGTGAAGCAGAGAAAGCTAAACGTATCAAAAATCAGCAGAAAGCTATTCGTCGATGCAATAGTATTTGGCGGCAATCAACCTCACCCAACAACCACTCTTACATTAGTAGAAAGAAGATTAGACCATATATAGGAAGAGTTGATCGTTTTGATAACTTCTTAATCCCTATTTGTTCGCTAGATGGCATGCTTATGTCGCTACAGTTTATTTCACCAGAAGGTAATAAACGTTTTAAAAGTGATGCTCCGTTGAAAGGGCATGCTGCACTAATTGGTGATTTTCACAACGCCAGTGTTGTACTTATTTGTGAAGGCTACGCAACAGGCTGTTCATTGCATGAGGCAAGCGGGATGCCGGTGGTTGTTGCCTTCAATGCCGGTAACTTGGCTATTGTTAGCAAAGCTATAGCAAAGTCACACCCAAAAAATAGATTAGTAATATGTGCTGACAATGACCATCAAACACAAAAGAAAACAGGAGTTAACGTAGGCTTAGATAAAGCGCGTTTAGTG
This sequence comes from Colwellia sp., assembly GCA_034111385.1. Taxonomy (GTDB): domain Bacteria; phylum Pseudomonadota; class Gammaproteobacteria; order Enterobacterales; family Alteromonadaceae; genus Colwellia. The sequence continues at coordinate 18,980 of JAWUXK010000085.1, forward strand.
TCTGAGCAGCTTAATGCAACGTTAATTTGGCCTCAATTTCAACCAGACAATCATGGTAGTGATTTTAATGATGTTCATTGTCAGTTTGGCCTTGATGCGCTTCTCAAAATGCTATCACCAGTACTTAGTGGGGGTCAGTATAATGAGCTTTAAGATGGATTATATGAAGGAATTTGCTAAGAGAAATTATGGTAAAACACCTGATCAAGTCTGCCCTCCAAACGTTAAATTAATCAAAACACTTGATGAAAAAATGCAGGTGATTGAAACATTGCCCGATACGGAAGCGGTTAGAGATAAAAATGTTTCATCAGTCGAAGGTATCGGAATTGGTATAAATAAACCAAAAATATTTGATGCACAAACGATCTCCCATGATTTTGATGAAAGAGAGTTACCAAAATTAAAATGGCTATGTTATGGGTATTTATTGCGTGGATATTTAAATCTTTTAGTGGCTGCCGGCGGCACGGGTAAATCAATACTAGCAATCATTGAATGTGTGAGTGTTTGTTTTGGTAAGTCACTATTAGGTCTTGGTGATACGCAACAAGGCAATGTACTGATAATTAACAATGAAGATGATTACGGGGTATTGAAGAGCCGTATCGCCGCCGTTTGCAAGCATTACGCTTTAGACACTAAAGCATTAAATGATAAGCTATATTACCGCAGTGGTTACACTGAACGCGTTGTATTGGCAGTAAAGTCATTGGATGGTGCGGTTGAGAAGTCCGTTCAGGTTGAACAGTTGATCACATTCATCATTGATAACAACATCAAGCTAGTTGTAGTCGATCCTTTTATAAGTACTCATGATTTTAGCGAAAATGACAATTCATTGATCAATCAAGTAGTCAGTATTTACAAATATGTAGCGGGTGAAACCAATGTTGCAATTCGCTTAATTCATCATACTCGAAAAGATGATGAAAAAGGTGCCAGTAGCGCAGGGAATATTGATATAGCAAGAGGGGCAAGTTCACTCAAAGATGCTTGTAGAGTTGCTCATACACTTTCTAAAATTGATAAAAAATTTATCGATAAATACGCAATAGATGAAGTTGATGCGCACCGAGTAGTTCGGCTTGATGATGCCAAGAATAATTTTAGTTTAGCTAATGCCCAACCAAGATGTTTTTATAAACAAACGGTATATTTAGACAATGATGAGCCGTTAGGTGTGCTTAAACCATATCAAATTAATTTAAAGCAACCTAGTGAAGAAGAAAGCGCCGAAAAAAGAAAAGCTAACACAATACATAATATAGCGGGTGCAGCGATTAATAAACTTGGCAGTGATGGCGGCAAGGTTTCGTGCCCAGACTTGCTTGGTGAATATATGAATTTGACTGGCTTTGCTAAATCACAAGCTACACTTAACTTTTCATTATTACCTATAGGTTCAGCTAAAAAAATATTGATTAAACTTAACGGTATTGCCTATCGAATTTATCAAACAAAAGAAGATAAAAAAACGGCAACACGCTTCGTTCACATTGAACCTGATTAATAGCTAGCCACTTAACCATTAATAGCATTTGGATAGCTGGATAGCACATGAATAAAGGGCTGATGATAAAGTTATCCAGTTAACCAGTGATGTTAGTGGCTAACCTTAAAAAGCATACTCTACAGCCCTCATAAACAAAGGCTATCCAGTTAACCAGTTATCCACCTACTACGTAGGGATCCTTGGACTGGATACGGCTCTAAGCCGTAGAGGCAAAGTTAAAAAGTAATAAAAATAAAAGAGGTAAACCATGCAAGAGCTAACCACTAAACAACAACGTTTCGTTGAAGAATATGCGATTGATTTTAATGCGACCAGAGCGGCTATTAGTGCTGGTTTTTCAGAAAAAACAGCTCGTTCTATCAGCAGCGAATTATTAACTAAACCTAACATCCGTAAAGCGGTTAAAGCGTACTTAGATGGGCTATCAACAGACTCATATGTTAGTCGTGAAGTGATACTTACAGGCTTGTTAAAAGAGGCTATGGGTCGAGGTGAAAATAGTACGCCTGCATCACGGGTGGCAAGTTGGGGTCATTTGGCTAAATTATCAGGCCTTTACCTAGATACTCAGCCACAGACTAGCGTTGATGATATCATTCGGGATATAACGAGGCGCAATGCTGAAAACCGTAATGGACTATTGCCAAAAGATAATTGTTACATGCCACCATGGGATGGAGATAATGATCTCGGTCATCGTTAATACTAGGTAAAAAAGATAAACAGCCCCCATGGACAAAGCTGAAAAGAATGGCGGGGGCATTTATATGTATGGAACAATTCTGGGAAAAATATCAAAAATTTTTTACTTTTTTCGTAATGTGCGTGGGAGAGGTAACTAATGCCACACTGAGGTCATTAGTTTTTAGAAATTTAGACTGAAAATTTTGTTTGTTTTGACCTAGAGCGGACATGGCTGAATATCTACATTTCACTGGTAGTCCCCGATAGCGGACATCCCCCATAGATAAAAACATGAGGCTGTAGGTGAGCACTTATAATGAATTGGGTTCTGTTGACAATAGTATAACTATCTAACCATGATCTAATAACTGCTTCAGTGAATAAATCAATTCATCACGTAAACTATAGAGTTCGTTCATTCTCGACATTACTTGCTCTACCTCTCCACCCTCACTAAGCACACAAAATTCATCACCTAGCTCATGCGCTTTCCGGTGCAATGAGTTTATATGAGTATAACGAGCGATTGATTTCGGATCATTAAGTAACATTTTATCCATAAAAATGCCGAAGCGGCATTGGTGGTGATTCATATTAGGTGGAGCACCCTGCTGACCTTCGAGGTAGGTATTTAATGATTTTACCCAGGCGCGATGCTCAACGATGGCATAAAGTAGCGGAAGGTCTTCATGTTTGTACTTAGAGCAATCTACCCAGCTCAGCGGTGACTCCCAAGTTGCTGACCAATGGGGTATTTTATCTGCTAGCATTGGACGAGCTATTCCGTAACCCTGCGCCATTTCGCACCCCAACTGAAGTAACATTTTACCATGTTCTTCTGTCTCTACACCTTCAGCAATGACTTTTAGACGGAACGCATTTGCCAGACCAATGACACCTTCTAGAATGGCCATATCTTCTGGATCATCAAGCATGTTTCGGACAAAACTTTGATCAATTTTAAGTTCGGCGACCGCTAATCGTTTTAAATAGGTCAGCGAAGAGTATCCTGTGCCGAAATCATCAAGTGAAAACAGTACGCCCATTTGGCTACAAGCTTCAATAATCTTAGATATCTGTCTCATATCTTCCAACGCACTGGTTTCCAACACTTCAATTTGTAAACAGTTCGCTTGCACTTGCGGGTACTTTTCCAAAATATAACGCAGTCGATTAATAAAGTCACTTTGCTGCAACTGTCGAGCACCTACATTAACACTGACGGGTATATCAAGACCTACTTTGAACCATTCCTCCATCTGGGCCAGTGCCGTTTCAATGACCCATTCACCGATTGATACACAAAGCACGTGGTTTTCTATTACAGGAAGAAAATCTGCCGGAGCCAACAGACCATTTTGAGGGTGTTGCCATCGAATCAAGGCTTCAGCTCCAACAACCTTACCCGTACGCATATTGACCTTTGGCTGATAATACAACTTGAATTCATTATTATTAAACGCCAGACGGATACGCTCAATACTTTCATGGTGGCCGCGATTAATACGATCTTGTACTTCATCAAATAGGTGGTAACGGTTCTTGCCATTCTGCTTGGCCTGATACATCGCCTGATCAGCCTGACGCTGTAACTGATCAGCATCTATTCCTTCTTCCTGTGGATAAAAAGTGACTCCTATACTAGCCGAAACCTGTAATCTGGCCCCCTCAAAAAGAACTGGCTCTGCTGCTGCTGCCAACAGGCGGTCAAGCATTGGCTGGCTCTGTTCTAATCTTTCTAGATCGACTAATACAGCAACAAACTCGTCTCCTCCCATTCGCGATAAGGTATCCCCTTCACGTAAAGCTTCCTTCATACGTGAGGCTAAAATAATCAGTAAATGATCTCCCGCTTCATGCCCATAATTGTCATTGACTCCTTTAAAGCCATCGATATCAAGAAAGACTACTGCTAATTTTTGTTTACGTCTTTTTACTTGGGACATAGCCTGATGCAGTCGGTCAGCAAGTAATACGCGATTTGGCAGCCCCGTGAGAGCGTCAAAATGAGCGATGTGTTCCAGTTGTTTTTCATGTTCTTTGATAAATGTTATATCAGAAAATAGTGCTGCATACCGAATTGCTCCACCATCTTTGCTATATACCGTGGTAATAGTTAGCATCTCAGCATAAACTTCTCCGTCCTTACGACGATTCCAGATCTCTCCATACCAGTGACCCTTTTCCTTCAAACTCAGCCACATTGACACATAGAACGCTTTATCTTGGATACCTGAACTTAGAATTCTCGGATTTTTTCCAATGACTTCTTCTTTCATGAAACCAGTGATGTTACTAAATGCTCCATTTACCTCAATGATCGTGCCATCATCCTCAGTGATCATGATGCCCTCACGTGAAGACTCAAAAACGCTTGCAGCGAGCTGAACTTTCTCTTGCGCCAAGTGATGTTCGGTAACGTCTTGAAACGAGCCTCGTAGTCTAGTCACCTTGTCGTTTTCTGTGTGAGCAAAGCCTTTCGTTCTAACCCATAAATGCCTTCCTGTTGCCGTTATGAACGGAACTTCCAAATCATATTCTTCACCATTCTTGATACAGGCTTCAATCGCACCGAGGATTTTAAGTTGTACTTTAGGGGCATAGAAACTAATCCCCATATCCAGTCCAAGTTCGACCGAGGGGTCTACCTCATGGATACGATAGGTCTCTCGTGTCCAGTAATGGTTATTATTTATTACGTCAAATTCCCAACCGCCTACTTTGGCCATTTCATTGGTACGAGATAGAAACTCACTGTTTCGGTTTAACTCCTCATTCACTTCTGCAAGTGCTTTCTCCGCTTCCTTGCGCTCACTGATATTGGTAATAGAACCTGATATTATCTGCGATTGTTCTTGTTCACTCCAAATAGCTTGACCTCGTAAACTGAACCAGCGGTATTCTCCGTTTTTGCACTGAAGTCTTAATTCGATTTCGAACGGTGACGGTTTGTGATCTTCAATATGTGCATAAACTACTTTGCGGACACGTGCCACATCGTCTGAGTGAATATTGCTGGTAAAGCTTTTTCGAACGTTAGGAAGTTCGTTATTTTTATATCCTAACAACTGTTTATAGCGTGGTGAGATATAATATTTATCGGAACTGAGTTTCCATTCCCAGATTCCATCGTTAACTCCATTTATTGCTCGTTCGTATCGCGATTCACTTTCTTGCAAAGCTTCTGTTCTCTCAGCTACACGTTGCTCCAGTGTCTCATTGGTTTCACGAATTGTGTTAAACTGCACTGCCAGTGAATCGGAAACCTCTTGGTAATTATCAATCAATAGTTGAGTTTCCAAGATGCTACTTTTTGGCCAGATAATATTACTACCTGTAGTCGACAACTTTTTAGGTAAGGATTTTGAAATACGGCTCAATTTTTCTAGCGATAACAGTGTTTTTTGGCTAACCCATTCAGCAATCGCTAATGCAATTAACAGCACTAGTGCTAGCATAGTGAACTGGTTGGTGTATCGCGAAAACAGTTGCTGATAATAGAGAGCAACAGGCTGCTCAAGCACTAAGGTCCATTCACCCAGTAACCCTACCTTATCTTCAACAAAATAATTTGATTCTTTCCAACGCTCTGAAGCTGGAGTTGTGCTGGGCAAAATTGGGATCCACTGGCTTACTTGGTCATCAATTAAAGCAATCGTACCTTTACCACGAGAAAATGGCACCATCATTGGCTGATCACTACGGTTGGTCAAGATGACCTTACGGTAATTATCCAATAATGTGTAGTACAACCCAGTCTCTTTAACATTGGTATTGAGCATCGCTTGAATCATTTCTAGGTTGAGGATGCCCGCGATATAGCCGTTAAACTCTCCAGAAGTAATAATCGGCATTAGAGCTGCTACCCTCGGTTTTGGCTTCCCCGTTTTGGATATTCCCACATTTGTCAGCATTGGCTTGACAGACTGTTTCAATACTGGGAGATAAGGACGACTGGCAAAATTTAGACCTATGTTACTTTTTCCAAATTCATCGACCTTTGGAAAAAAAGCAAGGCTGGTGGCATTTCTGTCTATCAGAGTTATTCCTTGGAAATTGATGTCAAATTTGGTGGCTTGTTCCAAGCGAAATTGCATTTCTGGTATAGTTTCATCGGCCGCTATTTCAGCTAAATGAATGATTGTAGAAAGTCTCTCCTCTTCCCATTTTTGAATATAATTCTGCAACTGTCTTTTATGGTTTAGCAGTGCTGAACGAATACTACGGTCTATGTCGCTATAATCTTGACTGCTGTTTAACACCAGCATGGCTAACGATGAAAATAGAATAAAGGCTATCAACTGGTTAGTTATTACCCCTTTCAGTGGAATACGACGTGAATGAGTGCGATTAATAATGGCGCTGTAAATTGAGTAAGCAATGACCGCATTGGTAATGCCATTAATGGCCTGTTTGACCATAATAATTTCCACGTTTGCTGGCGAGGCATTCATCAATAGGCGATAGAACAGAAATACGAGAGGCAAACCAATAAACAACCAGTACAGCAGGTCAGCAAACACTAGTCCTATATTTTTGCGTCTAAAAAGATAACCTACTACGGCTATTTCGGCTGTCATAATGATGATAGCGTAAGGGTGATTCCAGAGGATAAAGGTATAACTGGCTATTAGCGCCCCTGCGTATATCCCTTTCCATCTTCCATAAAACAGCAGTGCCAACATCGCGAAAGTACTACCAAACAGAAAATCGATATTAAGAAAAATAGGGTATTTAAAATAATTTCCGCAAAGACCTGCAAAAATAAGTAATACCATCCAAAATAATTCTAATTTTTGTTTTTGAAATACAGCTTCAATTTTCAATTATTTTCCCTTTAGGGTGTGTGTTACTTTTCGGTCCTTGAATAAGTGAATACGGGTTAATGATTTATCTGTATGAATTATCGGGTGTCTTAACGCTAATTTCGCTTTACACTGAGACTATTTTATTAGTAAAAATAAACCCTACTAGTGATTCATACAATATAGTTAAACAGATATTACCTAACTAAGGAGGATAATACATGTCATAAAGAATGAATTATTGTTTTAAAATAACTTAATCTGAGTAAAACTTATATGGTCGTGGATAGTTTTGGTTTACCTACTGAGCTTGCAACAGTCATAGATTTTTCACTCCATAATTTTATTATACTTTTTATACAATGAAATTTATCTCACAACTGATTTGGAAAACGTCCGCTATTCCAATACTTCTAAGTTAGCTGTAGGCCTTTTTAAGAGAAGTAGCAGATGTACAGCTGACCTCGACAAATTCTAACTATTCTAAAAATTTACTTCTCCAATGCGCACCAAGGGAACATTAGCACTAACAAATATTAGTGTTAAAAACTAAGTGATTTGAGTCATTTTATTCACCAGTTATTTTTACACCATAGCAATCATTACAGAGGCAAGTATTAATCACTTCAGTGTCTGCATAACTAATTAACTTAGCAATTACATAACCCTCATCTTCAAAACTGGCGCATTTGTGCTAGTTCATGAGGTTAATACTGTCTTCCTCATGTATTGTACTTATGAACGATTACTGGCATATTCACAAAACAATTTAGCTTCAATTACGATAATGAAAAAAATAATAAGCCTAGTTATAGCCAGTTTAATTGCTACACCAGTATTAGCTGCTAACAAAGAAATACAATCATTTAACAAAGCAAAAAAAATCTTACAAAAGAAAGTTTACAATAACCACCGAACAACACTTTATTGTGGTGCGGCATTTGATGATAAGAAAAAAGTAACACCGCCTAAGGGGTTCACTACAACAAAATTTGTTAAGCGAGCTAAAAAGATAGAATGGGAACATGCTGTACCAGCAGAAAACTTTGGTCGTACTTTTAGCGAGTGGCGTGATGGTCACAAGTTATGTATCAATAGTAAGGGAAAAGCGTTTAAGGGGCGTAAGTGTGCAGAGAAATTAAACACAGAATATCGCTACATGCAAGCCGATATGTTTAACCTTTATCCAGCAATTGGTGCAGTCAACGCTTTAAGAAGTAATTATAATTTCACAATGTTACCTGATGAGAAAAGTGACTTTGGTAGCTGTGCTATGAAAATAGATAATCGAAAAGCTGAACCACCAGAAATGGCTAGAGGACGTATTGCTAGAACGTACCTATATATGGAAGGGGCTTACAAGCGATATAACATGAGCAAATCACAGCGGCAATTAATGAGTGCTTGGGATAAAATGTACCCCGTAAGCGCTTGGGAGTGCGCCAGAGCTAAGAAGATTACTAGCCTACAAAAAAGTGATAATAATGTCATAAAGGGTAGATGTAATGCTTTGAATATGTGGTAATGGAGTTTACCTCTGCGGCATGAGTTACCCCCCCAAGACCCTTAACCCAGAAAAGGGTGGGGCAATTATATGGATGGCACGATGAAGAGCAAGGCAAGCGTATATCAAGTACAAAAGTAGTAAGTTAAAAGGGATTTTTTATGTTTAAAATTAATTCAAGCAGTAACCGTATTTCACGTATTCAAAGTAAAAGCTTTAGTGAGTTAGGCTTTAAAGAAAGAGAGCATTTACAAGAGTGGTTAGCCAATGAACCTAACGCACTTGGTGAAGAGTTATTAATCATTCAAAAAGAGTTTGATGGCTTTGATGATACTCGTGAACGTCTTGATTTACTCGCTTTAGATAAAGACGGCAACCTAGTCGTTATTGAAAATAAACTCGATGACAGTGGCCGTGATGTCCTCTGGCAAGCGTTAAAGTATGCCTCTTATTGCTCAAGCTTAACCAAACAGCAAATAGTCGATATTTATCAGAAATATTTAACGCGTTATTGTGATGATGTTAATGCCCAAGATAACTTGTGTGAATTTTTTAATATTCCTGATCTTGAAGAGTTGGTACTTAATAGTGGTAATGCTCAACGGTTAGTGTTCGTAGCAGCTAATTACCGTAAAGAAGTCACAAGCACTGCGTTGTGGCTGCTCAGCCATAACATTCAATTACAGTGCTTTAAAGTTACGCCGTATGCCATGAGTGATGATTTGCTTTTAAACGTAGAACAAATTATTCCAACCCCTGAAGCTAAAGAGTTCATGATTGGTATTAACGCTAAAGAAGCCGAAGAAACCCAAACAAAGACTGAAATAAGTAATCGTCATAAAATCCGGCCTGAGTTTTGGCAGCGCTTATTAACTGCGTTTCAAGCCAGTAAATGCGATATATTCAACAATATTAGTTCCGGTAAAGATAATTGGATCTCTGCTAGTGCGGGAGTTTCGGCTTGTGGACACTTTCTTATTTTTAATAAGAAGCAAGCAAGAGTCGAAATCGTAATTCAAGGCGTTAATACAGAACGAAATAAATTGTTTTTTGATAAGTTAAAAGAAAATGAAGCCGCTATCAATGAAGCATTCGGTCAACCACTAACGTGGCTAAGACAGGATCATGCTAAACAGGCGAAAATAATGATAGTGAAAGAGTGTGATGCCTATGAAGTTGATAATTGGCCTGAGCTTATTGAGTGGTATATTGCTAAAACAATAAGGTTTGAACATGCTTTTCGTGAGTATTTACCTAAAGTACAGCAACAGCTAAAAAATATGTAGGTAAAGTATTATGGATGGTCTATTAGAAAAATCAGAAGCGCTAAACAGCGAGTTTAGCCGTATTTTTGACTACGGCCCAGCGGATGAAAGCAATCGAGTTATCTCTAGTTGGATCATGTATTCTGTGGCGGTTGAGCATAGTTCCAGTGTTAGACAACTTGCAATGAACGGCAATTATACATCGGCAATTTGCCTTTGCCGCTCACAGTTTGAAGCGTTAACGCGTGCAACTTGGTTATTTTATGCGGCCTGTGATAAAAAGGTAGAGAATACCATGGAGCAAGCAAGCACACTTTCAAACTCTGCCGAGCAAGGGCCAAGCAATGAAAAAATGATAAAAGCTATGCAGGGTAAAGCACCAGAGCAAGCCGTTATGATGTTAACAGAGTTTAGGGATGTGCAATGGCGACCATTAAACTCGTACGTTCATGGCGGCATTCACGTACTGCAACGCCACGGAGCGGGCTATCCTGAACAATTAATCAAAAAATATTATTAAATCATCTAATGGCTTGCTTAGTATGACGGCTATGATGGCGGCTATTTGAACGGATAATCAAGTCATAGCTAAGGATGTATCACGAATTCAGCGTAGGCATGAAAAGTGTTTGCCGGCGCTTTTAACCTAATTATTACAAGTCTAATGTGATAACTGTTCAGCTATATTCGTCAAAGTTTATTCACCAACTACCCGTAAATTTTTAAACGAACTAATCATGCTCAAATCTCCTTGCGATGCTTTTTGAATATGATCAGACCACCACTGCATTAGTTCTCTTCTTTTTTCTAAGTAGTCAGAGCGATTGTATGAACGACGTGTAATATTAGGGTCTAAGTGAGCAAGGGCAGCTTCAACAACGTCATAATCAAAGCCTTGCTCATTGCAGGTTGTTGAGAATAAAGCGCGAAAGCCATGACTTACAATGATGTCCTTAAAGCCATTACGCTTTAATGCAGTATTTACTGTTTCGCGGTTGGCATGGCTTTGTGGGTCTTTTACACTAGGGAAAACATATTTTCTATGACTACTGATAGGGTGCATGTATTTAAACAACTCAACAACCTGTGCTGATAAAGGTATGCAGTGTTCTCTATTCGACTTCATTTTAGATGCAGGTATAGTCCAAGTTTTTTCTGCTAAGTTTACTTCAGCCCATTCTGCGGTTGCTGTTTCAACAGCTCTTGTAGCACAATTGAGCTGCAACAAAAACATACTTCTTGTTACTCGCGAAATGTTAGCAGTAGCCATGCCAAGCATTAATTCAGGTAGTTGTGATGGCTTAAGTGTTTTAAAGTGTTTTCTTACAGGCACAGGGAAAAGTGTTGTTACGTCTTTAAGTGGATTAAATTCAATTGAACCATCAGCAATGGCAAGTTTCATGATGTCATTAATAAACGTACACAAGCGTTTCACTGTTTCATGTTTACCTTCAGCAACAATCGGCTTCATAATTTCTTTTAAGTGCTTTGGCTTTACTTGATCTATCGGGCAGTCTTTTAATGTTGGAATAACATGTTTACTTAAAGACTGATATGCGCGCCTAATTGTTGGTTCTTTCCATGTTGTCTCTTTAAGCTTTTTCCAAGCCTCAACATATTTAATGAATGTGTTTTCAATAGCATTCTTTTCTGTTTGTGCTTGTTTATCTCTTTGTTCTTTGGGATCAATATCATTAGCAAGTAACTCACGTGCCTTAGCGCTAAGCTTTCTTGCATCGGCTAATGATAAAGCAGGGTACTTACCTAAACTTAAATTTGCTCGTTTTTTGGTGAACGGTCTTTGATAGTTAAATAGCCATAGTTTTGAACTGTTCGGCTTAACCCTTAATTGTAAGCCTGCGCCATCTGCAAGGTTGTATTCTTTGTCTTTTGCTTTTGCTGCTTTGACTTCGGTATTAGTTAACGGTTTAGTTATTTTTGCCATGATACACCAGTAGTATAAAAATCAAACGTTCAGGGCTATCTAAGTAACATCAGAATCATGAGTTATTGATAGTGTTACATAGAGTGTTACATTAGAACTAGGATTTTGCAAACCGGTACAGGACAATAAAACCTGTTATAATTCGGTGTATTAGTTATTCTAATTAGGATTTAGGCAAAAAAAAGACGCCCTAGGACGTCTTGATTTTCTAATATGGTCGGAGTAGCAAGATTCGAACTTGCGACCTCACGTCCCCCAGACGCACGCGCTACCAAGCTGCGCTATACCCCGATAACAAAATTAAGTATTAATCCTTAGTAAGAACCTGAACAAGCACTCTGGGGGAGTTACTCATTTACTTATATTTTGCGCTGCCTATATTAATGATTTCTTTAATGAATGCAACGACAATTAGCAGTTCAACTCATTAATTGATGTTAATTACCCATAATTGAATAATTAACATCCAAATTTCTATTCTGGCTGTGCTTGTAGGCTAAATTGCTTAATGAAATGTACGCCGTCTATCATTAAAGGGAAATCTTTATTTACGGTGATCGGGGCAGCTAAATGACTTGAGTAGCTTTCAAAATTACCGTTCTGGTCGATGAAGACAGATTTATCTTTATTAAAAATCATTAAACCTTCTTCCGAAGTATTAGCGATTACTCTATCTTTCCTTAGCGTTAATAAATCCGCGCCATTACTATAACTCTTATTATCGATCTTACATCCTAGCCAATTTTTTAATAAACTGGGTTGTAAATCCATATGGCTCGTTAAACGACTAACGGCTTTACCTTTATTGTTTTTTTCGTTTGGTACAATTAATAATGCTGGTTTAACCGCTAATCTAGTATCTTTACTTTGATTTCCCAACGAACTTATCCAAATAATATCTTTATCTTGTTTTTGTTGTTGCGCTAATAAAAGTGCTTCAACAAATAACTCAAATTGGTAGCGATTATTACTGCTTTGTTCATTTTCTTGAGGTGAACTTTTAAAGTAAATTAAATGTAAACCTGATTTTTTACTGTTTAATTTATTTGCAATTACCAGTGAAGAAATATCTTTAAGCTGATTTTTTTGATTGAACAACTCATCAAACCATAAAATATCACTATCCAGTTGTTTACTGATTAATGTATAAGTACTGGCTAAATTTTCTTGTTCAATTGCTTGAAATAATAAAGGTTTAGTTTGCTGCTCTAATATATCTTTCTTATAAATACTCGGTAATGAATAAAATAAATTAAACCATGAGTCATCAAGTAATGCCGTATCAACATGGTTATTTAGTTGATAATTTGCTGCGCTAACTCGACGGTCAAACTGTTGTAATTGTGTAACTGATAATTGTTGATCCGTAACAATTACAAAGACTGATTTTTTTGTCTTTACGGCAGTACATTGGCCTTGCGCTAATTGTGGATAGTTTGGGATAGCGCGACTAAACGATAGTGGGCTAGTTTTACGCTCAATATAATCATCAATATTAAACAAACCATATTTTGTTAGTAGTGTTTTCGCAGTAGCTGGGTAGGATAAGGGTAATATAGTATCTTGGCGTAATACGTCATAATCAAGATTGGCATCAGCCCAAATATGCGTTAGATGGCTAAAGAAAAATGCTAACACTAAAACAAAAATAACAACACGAGCAAAAATAGTTTTTTGAAGTTGTTTTAAATGTTTCCAAGCATAATTACTAACAGTAAATTCGAACCCTAAAATTACAATGGCTACTGTGCCAGTAATAGCAATAAATGAATCACTGCTTCTAGCAAATTCTTTTATTAAAGCAATCGCTTGAGGAAGCGATGAGGCATTTAAGTGATAATCTAAACGACTGTAAACAAAACCATCTAATATTAATAGAAGTAAACCAAAGGTAAAGATGATCGAGCCACTCGTTCGAATGACTTTTGTATTCGGCCATACTATTGTGAGTGGAAACAATATTAGGACAAAACTCATAAAGGTTAAGAAAGCAATATGACTCACCCATGTTGTAATGAGGTATATTTGACCAAATAAGGTATCCGGAGCGGGTTCGCTGAATAAATAATAGGAAGATATAGCGATAGCGGCAATAATATTAAAAAAGGTGAACCAATGGCTCCAACTGATTAAATGTAAAAGTTTTTTGCTGTAGCTTTTTGTATCAAAAGAGACCATTGATTAATTTTCTTCTATGTTTTTGTCTTTAATTGACAGATCTAATGAGTTTTTTGGATAGATTGTTTTAATGCCGCGCTAAAATTGTCTACAATAGCACTTTGTTGATCAGCAGGGATTTTGCTAATAACATTGGTAATAGTATTTCCTAAACACATTAATGCTAAATCTGTGGTGGCTGACTCATTAACAAGAACATCCATTAATTCTTGAATAATTTTTTCTACACGTTCATTGGAGTATTTCGATACAATGGGCATAATGACACTTAATTGCTGATGATAAATTTATTTCCCTTAGTTTATCAAATGCCTGAACAATATACTAATAAAGTCACTTGAGTATTATATGAGTTTAATCATTTCAAATATTGCATTACATTTCATTACTAAAAAAGAAGGATCTGGGGACGTTATTTTACGCTTAGGCCCTGACAACTTATCTCCAGAACAAGGTGAGGCGAGCACAAAAATAACGGCTTTTGTTGATGGTTTACATGCTATTTATAATGGTAAGGCTAGTAAAGCCTATGGCAGTTTCACCACCATGCCTAAAGTTGGAAGTTCAGAAGGAAATAGTGCTACCGATACTATACAAGTAGCTCACTTTGTTGATTTAATGGAAAGTTATTTTAATGAAAAGCAAAGTTTTTATGACTTTAGCATTCAAGCAGCAAACAGTTTAAAAAATGAAATTGAAAAATATGATATAGAAGAAACAGGTTACCTTATTGTTTGTCATTATGAATATATGGGTGGCCGATTTTTACTTGTTGGTGTTATTCCTGTATCTGAGCATTATAGTGTAGACGGTGAATTAAATATTTCAGCTGCGCAGCACTTGGATATTAATAAATTACAATTAGCAGCACGTATTGATTTGTTTGATTATCAACAGAATGCTAGTGGCAACCGTTATATTTCTTTCATTAAAGGTCGTGCAGGACGTAAAGTATCTGATTTTTTCCTAGACTTTTTAGGTTGTGAAGAAGGTTTAAACGCAAAAGAGCAGACACAAACCTTAGTACAAGCAGTTGAAGATTATGTTTCGGTAAATCAATTAGATGCCGATGAGAAGCAACAAACTCGTAAAGAGCTGCTTAGTTATTGTAAAGAACAAAAATCAAGTTCACAGGATGTTTCTATACAAGAAATAGGCAAGGTAATAGGGCATACAACTACCGACTCTTCTGGTGAGTCTCAAGATTTTTACCAGTTTTGCCAAGAACAATCATATCCTATTGAAGAATCTTTTCCTCATGACCAAACGGTTGTTAATAAAATAACTAAATATTCTGGTTATGGCAATGGCATAAGTTTAAGTTTTGAGCGTAGCCATTTCGGCCAAGATGTGGTTTATAATCCGCATAATGACTCGATTACTATTTATAAAGTACCACCTAATTTAAAAGAACAATTAAAAAACTTACTTTCTAGTGAAGTGAATATCACTGATGAGCAAGACACACTTGGTTAATATCACAAACAACTACATTTTTGGTTACGTGTTACCAAAATATAACTAGTGTTAACATTAAATATCAATAACTTATATTGAGATTTCAGTATGAGTTTTAAAATATAATAATTTTGGAAAAATATAAAATGACCTCTCAAATTAATACCCTTACGATTACTCGCCCTGACGATTGGCACGTACATTTACGTGATGGAGAAGCGCTAAAAAATACAGTGGCTGATATAAGCCGATATTTTGGCCGCGCCATTGTAATGCCAAATTTAGTACCTCCAGCAACCAATGCTGAACAAGCAAAAGCTTACTATGATCGGATTATGGCGGCATCACCAAGCGAACATTTTAAGCCATTAATGGTGCTTTATTTAACCGACAATACAAGTGCTCAAGATATAATTGAGGCAAAAAACTCCGGCATTGTTTATGCGGCAAAGTTATATCCTGCTGGTGCGACAACTAACTCTTCTTCAGGGGTGACAGATGTTGCTAACTTAAAAGCAGTATTTGCAGCAATGCAAAGTGTCGAAATGCCTTTACTCATTCATGGTGAAGTAACGACTGATGACATTGATATTTTTGATCGTGAACAAGTATTCATTGATACTATTTTAGCCCCGTTAGTGGCTAGCTATCCTGATTTAAAAGTAGTGCTTGAGCATATCACCACTAAAAATGCAGTTGATTTTGTGCAAAGTGCAGGTAAGAACGTCGCAGCAACCATCACAGTACATCACTTGTTATATAATCGTAACCATATGTTAGTGGGTGGCATTCGTCCGCATTATTTTTGCTTGCCTATCTTAAAGCGTAATATCCATCAACAAGCGCTTATTAAAGCAGCAACAAGTGGTAGTGATAAATTTTTCCTAGGAACTGATTCTGCCCCTCATGCACAACATGCGAAAGAATCTGCTTGTGGTTGTGCAGGATCTTATACTGCACATGCTGCAATAGAGCTGTATGCAGAAGTGTTTGAACAAGAGAACGCATTAGATAAACTAGAAGCTTTTGCCAGTTTAAATGGCCCTGCATTTTATCAATTACCCGTAAACGAAGATACAATCACATTGGTTAAGAAGCAATGGGAAGTACCAGCAACATTAAGCTTTGGTAATGATGTTGTGGTTCCTATACGTGGTGGTGACAGTATTGCTTGGCAAGTTAACGATTAAGAAAGCGAGTTTAAAGGATAATAATGCAATTATTTGTGAATGATTTAACCGTAATTGATTTCTCTTACCTATGTAAAGAGCGCGGTATAGTTGGTGAAAGCTGGATTGTTGACGTATTACTTGATGGCTCGTTAAACGAGCAATCAATGGTGCTTGATTTTGCCATAGTGAAAAAGCAGATTAAGGCTATTATTGATGAAGCTGTTGATCATAAATTACTTTTGCCGATGCAAGCCGATGAATTAACTTTAGCTGACTCGCCTCATCATAAAAATCATCTTACCCTCGACTACTTAAGTAATCGTGCTAGTTATTATTTACAATCGCCTCATTGTGCTTTTGCGCAAATCGATTGTTTACAAATATCAGTTGCTTCGGTTACCAAACATTTGAATACGATCATAATGGCTGAGTTACCCGATAATGTGAAAGGCTTAACCTTGATTTTACGTCCTGAAATAATCAGTAGTGACTACTACCATTATACTCATGGCTTAAAACTACATGATGGTAATTGCCAGCGTATTGCACATGGTCATAGATCTAAAATTCAAATATTTATTGATGAACAGAAAAGTATCCAACTAGAACATAAGTGGTGTCAGCGTTGGCAGGATATTTATATAGCCAGTGAAGCAGATAGAGTAATTAAAAGTGAAATTGAATTATCAAGTCAAGCCATGTGTAATTTAACACCCGATCACCAATTCTTTAGTTACACTGCACCACAAGGTAGATTTGATATTGCCGTTGAGCGTAAAGTGCTTGATGTAGTTGATTGTGATTCAACAGTAGAGTTACTAGCCGATTTTATTGCTCGGCAACTTAAAAAGGATTTACCTGACCAAGTAGTTAAAGTTATTGCTTATGAAGGTGTAGCTAAAGGAGCGATTGTTAGTGTATAAACTAAAGAAATTTTCGGCGGTATTTGTGCTAGGTATAAGTGCATTAACTAGCATAAGTGCCCAAGCAGAGATCAGGCTTTCAGGAGAGATAAAGCAGGGCGGTTTAGTTATAGGAAAAACTAACCCTAATGACGTAGTTACCTTAAATGAGAAAGTTTTGCCTGTATCAACACAAGGGGATTATGTTTTTGCTTTTTCTCGTGACGATACAACGAAATACAATTTAACGGTTACTTCACCAACAGGAAAGGTAGAAACAAAAACCTTTAAACCAGCAAAGCGCGAATATAAAATATCGCGGGTTGAAGGTATCAGTAAAAAGATCATGAACCCAAATAAAAAAGCCAATATAAGAGCAGGTGAAGATCGCGCTGCAATTCTTAAGGTTCGTAAAATATCAAGTGAGCTAACTGATTTTTCTCAAGGCTTTATTGCACCAAGAAGCGCTCGTATAACGGGCGTTTACGGTAGTCAGCGTTATTATAATGGAGTGCCTAAAAATCCACACTTTGGTGTTGATTATGCCGGACAAATTGGTGCTCCCGTAAAAGCACCTGCGAGTGGTACCATTTTATTATGGGTCCCTGATATGTTTTATTCAGGTGGTACATTAGTGATTGATCATGGTCATGGTATCACGTCAAACTTTTTGCACTTAAGTGCATCCCTAGTAAAAGTTGGGGATAAAGTAAAACAAGGTGACATAATTGCTAATGTTGGTAAATCAGGCCGCGCTACAGGCCCTCATTTAGATTGGCGAATGAATTGGCATCAAGTTAGATTTGATCCTGAGCTAGCAATGAAAATAATGCCATTAAAATAAGAATTTGAAACTTATGAACAGTACATCTTGGGTATTAGTAACAGGTGGAGCAAAGCGTATCGGCGCATTTCTCAATCAAGAGTTTGCTAAAAGTGGCAAAAATATTGTCCTTCATTACAATCAATCTGAAACGGCTGCATTAGCGTTAAAAGTAAAGTTAGAAACACATAATATTAATGTTGTGTTATGGCAGGCAAATTTAGATAATCCCAAAGAAATTGAGCAACGATTTAAAGAATTGCTGACAAAAGTACCTCATATTGAATTGTTGATAAACAATGCATCAGTGTTTGAACAAGCATCTTTACTTAACTCATCTTTAGCGCAAATTCAAAGTAACCTAAATATTCATCTTACTAGTCCCTGGTTATTAATTAAGGCACTGGTAAAACAAAACAAATTATGCCAAATAATTAATATTTCTGATGCAAATTTATCTCATCTGTACACGAGTAAATCAGCTTACTTTATTTCAAAGAAAGCCCAAGAAACATTAACTGAATTGGCGGCTATTGAATGCGCACCTAATGTTCGTGTTAATGCCATAGCACCGGGGTTTGTGCTAGATGCTACAGACGCTACTGATAGCAAAATAGATAAAAAAGACATCAATATTTTACACCGGAAAGTACCGTTAGCTGACTTGTTTTCAGCAATAGAATTTTTATCAAAAAATAACTCTATTACGGGACAAACAATACAGATAGACGGAGGGAGTCACTTAAAATGTCCACCATATATGTCGAAAAATTAGAGATTTATACCATTCTTGGTATTACGGAAGAAGAGCGAAAGAATAAACAAAAGCTCATTATTGATTATTGGATTGATGCAGATATCTCCAAGGCAATGTTGTCAGATGATATAGAGGATTGTGTTAATTACCGTACGATTAATAAAGAAATTTTAGCGTTAGTTCTAGACTCCAGTTATAACACCATTGAGCGATTACTAGGAGTACTATTAGATTTAGTCCTTTCGTTTGATGGGGTTTTACATGCAAAGTTAAAAGTGGCTAAACCTGGAGCTTTGCGATACGCAAAAAGTGTATCGATTACCGCGGAACGATCAGCTTAATGCCGTTTTATATTGTTTCAGTTGGTTCAAATATCAATCCTGAAGAAAATATAAAGCGAGCTTTTGAGCAACTTAAAAATATTGATCCTCAAATTAACATCGCCACATTACTGCATACTGAGCCTGTAGGTTTTACCGATCAGGCTAACTTTATTAATACTGCTTTTTCATTTTCTAACTTATTAAATGAAACCGAGTTGAAAAGCTATTTAAAAAGTATAGAAGCTAAATTAGGTAGAGTTAGAACCGATAACAAAAATGGTCCGCGAACTATCGATTTAGATATTGTTAAAATAGATAATAATATTGTCGATGATGATTACTACAAATATGACTTTGTTAAAAAGTCAGTAGATGAACTATGTTAGTGATCTTTACTGATGTTGATATAAACGGGAATAATGGTGTTCAGGAATCAACTATTCATCATTAAATTACCTTAGGCGTTTACCAGCAAGCTTATCTTTATTAAATGGCCTCATAAATCAAACTAAAAATAAACCAAATACACATAAACATTAGCTACAAGAACGCTACAAAGCATGATTGGAAAACCTACTTTAATGAAATAAAGGAAATTAATGGGATAGCCAGCCCGATCACCCAAACCAGCTACCATTACGTTAGCAGCTGCACCAATCAATGAACCATTACCCCCTAAACAAGAACCTAGCGCTAGTGACCACCAGACAGGCTTTATTGCCTCTGCACCACCAAGACTAACTTCCATTGATTCCACCAAAGGAATCATTGTCGCTACAAAAGGAATATTATCAATGGCTGCGGATGCCAACGCTGCCAACCATAACACAGAGAAAGCGGTGGTTTGTGGATCACCTTCGGTTAACTGGATCAGTTTACCACCCAACATATTCAATATACCGGTGTGCTCAACCCCATGAACCAAAATGAATAGACCCATGAAAAAAAACAGCGCTCCCCATTCAACTTCAGCTAATGCTTGACGCAGGCGTCGCCCCTGTACTTCAGTACTTTTACCAAAATCACAAAGTAACAGCAACATAGCTGCTCCCAACATAGCAATCGTACCGGGCTGTATCCCATAATGTTCACCGAATATGAAGCCAGCAATGACAGCCGCAATCATAGCCAATGAAACTCTTAGCAGGGCTAGATCTTGAATACTGTCAGCCGGACGAAAACTCATAACCCGGTCACGGTTTTCCTGTGTTGTGTGCAATGAACTACCTAGATAGAAATAGAGGAACACGGTGATCAGTACCAAAAGTATCAACACCAGAGGACCAAGGTTAATAAGAAAGTCCATAAATGAGTAACCGGTAGCTGATCCGATAAGAATATTTGGAGGATCACCTATAAGAGTGGCGGTACCACCAATATTGGATGCAAGTATTTGAGAGATTAAAAACGGGTAAGGTGATACTTCTAGCTTTTGGGCAATCAGGAGGGCGATCGGTACTACCAGCAATACAGTGGTCAGATTATCAAGAAATGCTGAAAACACCGCCGTAACTAGTGCCAGTACAATGAGTACACCTCGAGGGTCCCCTTTTACCAACTGGACGGCCCAGATAGAAATACATTCAAACAAACCTGTCTGGCGTGTTACCGCGACAATGATCATCATGCCAGTTAAAAGAGCCAATGTATTAAAATCTATCCCCGCAATAGCCTGCTCTTGGGTCAGAATACCAGTGATAATCACAGTACATGCACCAATCAGGGAGATAACCGTCCGGTTGAAGCGTTCGCTAAACAGTACAATGAACGTAATGACGAGGATAGAGGCAGATAGTATGACAGGATCCAAGCCAAAGATAGTAGTTATCTGGTCTTGATGCGGCTGATTCATGTATTTTCCTCCTATGCCTCATCTACCGCATGCATGATAGAAAAGTAGGAGATGGCGCCGACGAGTAGACTATCGTCATCAACCACCGGCACTATATACTGACGATTGCTAATCAAAATCAGGGCATCGGCCAGCGGTGCGTCAGGATGTACTGTTTGGGCATATGGGTCGAGCAAATCTCCAATTACTTGGGAACGTATATCATCCATTCGAGCCTGTATTTCCTTACCGGATTCACGTAAATAACTGGCATGTTTGATACCGCGCATCATCCCAATTGATTTAGGTAACAACATGCGCATCAACCTTTCAGTGCTGACCACACCAGCAAACTTATTATCACGGTCAACAATAGGAACCAACTCAAGATGATGCTTGCGCATAAAGTCGATAACAGTGCCTGTTGATTGATCAATATAGAGGGGGGTGGTTAATGGGCTCATGCATACACGGCAATCCATAATAAAATCTCCTTTATGGTTGTTCCAATTTTTCGCTTACGAAATAGAAACAGCGTGTATTGGTAGTAAGAAAAATTAACAAGAAAACAGATCTGAACAACAATCAAATCGGGAATTGGTTTATGAAGTTATTCCGTCGGTATAATGGCAGCTGTCTGTAGTCAAAATGTATAGCCCGCTTACGAAAGGAACGCTTAAATATTTGTATGATTTAAAAATAGGATATTTAACATAGTATTTCAAGG
>JAWUXK010000086.1:0-14740 GCA_034111385.1 Colwellia sp.
TTTATTGGCTAAGGCTGTAAAAAAGCACATTGAAAAATACCTGAAACAGCAAGCTGAAGAAATTATTCCACTGAAAGTGGAGACTTATGCGAAATTAACATCGCTAACACCGGTAAGTATAAAAATAAGACAATACCGCTCTAGATGGGGTAGTTGTAATAACCGTGGTGAATTAAGTTTTAATTATTTATTAATGATGCTACCCATGTCTGTTATTAATTATGTTGTTATTCATGAGTTATGCCACCTTCAACATCTAAATCACTCAAAAGAATTTTGGCAACTTGTTGCTAAGCATTTTCCTAATTATATTCAAGCTAAACATTGGATAAAAACCAATCGCTCTGCATTGGTATGGCGACAACCCTCAGATTAATTTAGCGAGATACACTTCTCAGTACTTTGTTAACTCTTGATCTCAATTATCATCTTAGTTTTCGTTATTTTTAATTTGTGGCATATAAATCGCTTATGATTTTATAAAGAGTAATTTTTGACATACTCCTTGACGCTATTGATAATTAAGAAGGAAACGTCTTCATGATAAAAATTAGTATTTACAGCATTAAAATGACATTTATCTATATTGCTTCAACCTTACTTTCTGTTGCCTGCTTATATTTCTTTGTTGGTCATTAATTGTTTACGGTTGGTTTAATAATGTAACTGTCTTTACGCCATATAAAAGTAACTGCTTATAAATTGCAGCCATGGCTTTTTTCTTATACTTTATCGCTATGTTAATGCTAATAAAGGTTGACAGGCAGGCCTAAATAAGGCATTTTAACTTCCATGAATATTACAGCTCAGCACATTACCATTATTACTATTACCACCCAAATTCAGATGGCGGTCGCTGGCTAACGTGTAAAAAAATAATTTTATCGAAGCCCGTGACCTGCAAAGGTTACGGGCTTTTTTTTGTTCGGAATAAATGGTCGTTCCCAATCATATGAAGTTACTTTGTGTAACTTAATTAGACAATGTGGCAGCATGTTGTCTTACTGTGAAAAATTGAGCAATTGTTAACTATAAATAAAGTAGGAAAAATAATGCGTGTACTTAAATTTGGTGGCTCATCATTGGCTTCAGCTGAGCGTTTTCGTCAAGTGGCCGATATCATCAAAGATAAAAGCCAAGTGTCAAAAATTGCCGTTGTTGTTTCAGCGCCACAAGGTGTAACAAATCATTTAGTCGCAATGGCTGATAATATCAGTGATGAAGCGAAAATGGTTACTGATCTTAATCACTTCAAGCGCGCTATCACTACCATTATTGAAGACTTATCTGCGAGCTTACCTAATTTCAATTCTCAACACTGTGAGCAAGCACTTACTAATTACGAACATCAGCTTCAGCGATATATGCAAGGCATAACAATGTTGACTTATTGTCCTGATCATATTCGTGCGCGCATTATTAGTACGGGTGAACGCTTAAGTGTTGCTATTCTTGACTCGGTATTGCAGTCATCAGGTTTACAAGTATCTTTATTAGTACCAGAAAAATTCTTAGCTACCACTGATTCATCATTGAATGCCGTGGCCGACTTAGTCCTTTCTAAAGAAAAGTTTCTCACAGAATACGACAAGCTTACACAAGTGTCATTAATGCCTGGCTTTATTGGCATGAGTGTCGATAGAGATGGAAACGAAGGGCAAGTTACTACATTAGGTCGTAATGGCTCTGATTATTCTGCAGCAGTGTTAGCGGTATGTTTGGAAGCCGATTGTTGTGAAATTTGGACGGATGTGGATGGTGTTTATAATGCTGACCCTCGTATGATTAAAGAAGCCAAATTACTGGATTATTTGTCTTATCAAGAAGCGATGGAATTATCGTATTTCGGTGCTAGTGTGTTACATCCGAAAACTATTGGCCCAATCGCGCAGTATCATATACCTTGCCTAATTAAAAATACCAGTAACCCATCAGCACCAGGCACCTTGATTTCTAACGAGAAAGACCAAGAAAAACGTGTTAAAGCGATTTCTAATCTTGATGATTTAACCATGGTTAATGTGTCTGGCCCAGGTATGAAAGGCATGGTCGGTATGGCAAGTCGAGTTTTTGCCACGATGAGCCGTGAAAATATTTCTTTAGTGCTAATTAGCCAATCATCCAGCGAATATTGTATTAGTTTCTGTATTTACTCTCGTGATTCATTACGTGCAGAGCAAAGTTTAAAAGAAGAATTTGAATTAGAGCTACTGAATGGCCTACTCGAGCCAATTGCCTTAAAAGCAGAGCTATCTATCGTTTCTTTGGTTGGCGATGGCATGCATCATCAACGTGGCGTGGCAGCTAAGTTTTTTAGTTCGTTAGCACAAGCGAGAGTTAACGTTGTAGCCATTGCGCAAGACTCATCAGAGCGTAGTATTTCTGTCGTGATTGAAGAACGTAAATGTACGGATGCAATGAAAATTAGCCATCAAAACTTTTTCTCTCATAAGCCGACCATCGATGTATTTTTAGTTGGTTGTGGTGTGGTTGGTAGCGAACTCATTGCCCAAATATCACGCCAACAAGCAAGTCTTAAAGAGCAAAATATCGTATTGACCGTTTATGGTATCGCTAATTCTAAAGGCATGGTTTTTGATAAAGCGGGTATCGATTTAGACAACTGGCAAGCAACGATGCAAAAAGGTGCGGATAATAAACAAGCATTAGCAGTCAATGTTGATAATATCAAAGCATTCGTTCGTGATAATCATTTAGTCAACCCAGTGTTAGTTGATTCAACCTCTGATGAAGGGTTAGCAATGAGCTACGTTGATTACTTGGCTGAAGGCTTTCATGTTGTTACTCCGAATAAAAAAGCGAATACAGATTCATGGGAATATTATCAAGAGCTACGCACAACGGCACAAAAAACGAATAGACGCTTTTTATATGAAACAACGGTTGGCGCAGGATTACCAGTAATTGATACCTTACAAAGTTTAATTAAAGCGGGTGATCAACTTCAGCGTTTTGAGGGTGTTTTATCTGGTTCATTATCTTATATCTTTGGAAAACTGGATGAGGGTATGGCGTTGTCAGCGGCAACCGCAATCGCCAAAGAAAACGGTTTTACTGAGCCAGATCCTCGTGATGACTTAAGTGGTATGGATGTGGCGCGTAAATTATTAATAATGGCGCGTGAAGCGGGTATGCAGTTAGAGTTATCAGATATTACTATTGAATCAGTATTACCGAATGATTTTGATGATAGCGGTGATGTAAATGAATTTATGGCTAATTTAACTAAGATAGATGATGATTTTAGCGCCCGTATTACTGCAGCAACTGCTGAAGGTAAAGTTTTACGTTATATTGGCAATATTATTGATGGTAAATGCCAAGTTTCTATTGAAGCTGTTGATAGCGCACATCCTTTATATAGTATTAAAGATGGCGAAAATGCGTTAGCTATTCATAGTCGTTATTATCAACCATTACCGTTTGTTTTGCGTGGTTATGGTGCCGGTGCAGCCGTTACCGCTGCTGGTGTTTTTGGCGATATTTTAAGAACGCTTGCTTGGGAGCAACAGCACTAATGTCAACAGATACTGTTACAACTAGTGAGGGTACTAGTGGTGAATTGCTTCAAGAACAATGTGTGTCCGTATTTGCTCCCGCCTCTATTGGTAACGTGAGTGTTGGCTTTGATGTTTTAGGTTTAGCGGTTAAACCTATCGATGGCACATTACTGGGTGATGTTGTCTCTGTAGAATTAGCGAATGAAGACAGCTTAGTTGTTATCGGTACTTTTGCCGATAAACTGCCGAGCAAAAAAGAAGATAATATTGTCTGGTCATGCTTACAGTTATTTAATCAAGCATTATCAGAAGCTAAGCAAAGCATAAGTAAAGTTAAACTGACGTTAGATAAAAAAATGCCTGTGGGTAGCGGTTTAGGCTCTAGTGCTTGTTCTGTTGTGGCAGCGTTAGCAGGCTTAAATGCATTTTATGCGAAGCAGAAAAACTTTAGCTTTGATGAAAAAACATTATTGAAAATGACAGGTCAAATGGAAGCACAAATTAGTGGTAGTTTACACTATGACAATGTAGCACCATGTTATTTAGGTGGTCTACAGCTAATGGTACCTGATAAAGACATCATCAGCCGTGTTTTACCTGGGTTTGATGATTGTTATTATGTGATGGCGTATCCTGGTATTGAAGTGTCAACTAAAGCTGCACGTGACGTATTACCCACCAGTTATAGTCGTGCAGATGTGATAAGCTACGGTCAAAATTTAGCAACCTTCGTTGATGCCTGCCATCGCCAAGATAAGGCACAGGCTTTTTCTGTATTAACGGATGTAGTCGCTGAACCTTATAGAACTAATTTACTGCCTAAATACCAGCAAGCACATGATTACTTAATCGAAAAAGGTAGTTTAGCCGTTGGCATTTCTGGTTCAGGCCCTACCTTATTTTGTGTTTGCGACAGTGAACAACAAGCGCAAGCCTTTGGGGTATGGTTACAAGACAATTACCTACAAACTGATTTAGGTTTTGTGCATGTTTGCAAGGTTGATGAAGTTGGCGCGGTTGAAATTTAAAGTTAGGTTTTAGCTTAACAATATTGCACTACAGTAAATTCAATATAAACAATTTTTTTGTTAATCCAGATGTTGCTGAAGGCTAGATACAGAAATTTAAAATGAGAAATTAACGTGAAATTTTATAACTTAAAAGAAAATGACGAACAAGTTAGCTACGCTGGCGCAGTTAAGCAAGGTCTAGGAAAAAATCAAGGATTATTCTTCCCGAAGACTATGCCAAAATTTGACAATATTGATGAATTATTAGCAATGCCGATGGTTGAGCGTAGCGTGAAAATATTACTTCCTTTTGTTGAAGAAGACTTAACCGAAAAAGAGTTAACTGACATCGTAACAGATGCCTTTAACTTTCCTGCGCAGATGCAACCTATTGCTAATGACCGAGCTATTTTAGAATTATTTCATGGTCCAACACTAGCCTTTAAAGATTTTGGTGCACGCTTTATGGCAAAATGTTTGCAAACTTTTGTTGCTAAAGATGCCAAAGCAAGTGGCAAAACAAAGCCATTAACCATTTTAACTGCTACGTCTGGTGATACTGGTGCTGCGGTTGCTCATGCTTTTCATGGTATTGATAATATTCGTGTTGTTATCATGTATCCCAAAGGAAAAATTTCTTTATTACAAGAGAAGATGTTTACAACCTTAGGTGGCAACATTGAAACACTATGTGTTGAAGGTGATTTTGATGATTGCCAAGCATTAGTTAAACAATCATTCAGTGATAGTGAGTTATCAACAACCATTGGTTTAAATTCAGCTAACTCAATTAATATAAGTCGCTTGCTGGCGCAAATATGTTATTACTTTGAAGCTGTAGCACAAATATCTCGTGCGAAGACGAATTTAGGCGATATTGTTTTTTCTATTCCAAGTGGTAATTTTGGAAATTTAACAGCAGGTTTATTTGCTAAAGCGATGGGCTTGCCTATCAAACGTTTTATTGCGGCAACAAACCTTAATGATACGGTACCACGCTATTTAGAAACAGGCGAGTGGACACCGAATACGACAGTGGCCACTATTTCGAATGCAATGGATGTGAGTAACCCAAATAACTGGCCCCGTGTAGAGCATATGCTTAAAACGGGCATTGTCGAAGAAGGTAGTGTTAGCTCAGTGTCTATTGATGAAGAGCAAACTCAATCTACAGTTATCCAGTTAAGTAAATTGGGTTATATCAGTGAGCCGCATGCTGCAGTTGCTTATAAAGCATTGCAATATAACGCTGCTGAAGGCGAGTTTGGTGTATTTTTAGGAACAGCACATCCTGCTAAGTTTAAAGACGTAGTTGAGAGTATTTTAGGTCAACCGCTTGGCTTGCCAAAAGAGTTAGCTGATTGTGCGGGTGAGCCTATTCTGTCAAAAGAAATGACAAGCGAGTTTGCTGATTTACGTGCTTACTTATTAGCTTAGTACTATCGTTTATTTTATAACACATGATAAAACCTTCCTGGCAAAAAATAATTGAGCAAGAAAAACTGCAAGATTATTATTGCCAGTTGCAAGGTAGAATTACCAAACAAAGAGCGCAAGGGATTACAATTTTTCCTCAAGAAAAAGATGTTTTTCATGCGTTTGAGTTTTGCGATTTAGCCGATGTAAAAGTGGTGATTTTAGGACAAGATCCTTATCATGGCGTAGGAAAAGGCGAATACTGCCATCAGGCACAAGCTCACGGTTTAGCATTTTCTGTCACGCAACATATCAAAGCTCCCCCATCTTTAGTTAATATCTATAAAGAACTCAGTACCGATATTGAAGGCTTCATCACACCCAACCATGGCAATTTAACCTCTTGGGCTGAACAAGGTGTACTGTTACTTAATACGGTTCTTACTGTACAACAAGGTCAAGCTCACTCTCATGCTAAACTAGGTTGGGAGTTGTTTACTGATAAAATAATTACGCAAATTAATCAGCATAACAAGGGTTGTGTTTTTATTTTATGGGGCGCCCATGCACAAAAGAAAGGGCGAAATATAGATACCAGTAAACACCTAGTATTAAATGGCCCACATCCGTCTCCACTTTCAGCTTATCGCGGGTTTTTTGGCTGTCAGCATTTCTCTAAAGCCAATTCATGGCTAGCTAGTCAAGATAAAACTGCTATCAATTGGCGCTTACATGAAAGTGAATGATCAAGAAATTGGTTTCGGCTCAGATGATTATCAAATTGCGGTGTATATTGCTAACAGGCCGCCCATATATGAATACCAACAATTAGCACAGTTAACTGCATTAACAACGGGTGAAATCACACACATAGGCCAACATTGTGGAAATGGATGGCGGAAGGTTTTTAATGTTTATGCTAAGTTACTGTATGCTTTAGATCGCCAGCAATTTAACTTTGCTAGTTATGCAGCTACATGGCAACAATATCGTGATGATTTTTTATTACAGAGCCATTCAAAAACGACACTTTTATTTAGTGTGCCCCAATTAAAATCAATAAAGCAAAATTTCAATCAGCAAGTTATACACATTATTATGGGTAAAACCTATGCTAAATCTTTACTTAATTCAGGGGCATTAGATATTGAGCTTGTTTGGCTTAATAATGAATTTGCTATTAATCGCTCACAACAGGTGATTGTTTGCCCTTACTTTGATTATCGCCAGCTATCTAATGTAAAAATTGAAAGGTTGGCTGAATTAATAAGTGAATTAAAATAGCATGTTGCTAACGCCAATGACCTCTTTTTGAAGTCTTTTGGCGTCAGCTTTGTACAAAGTGAATTGAGAAGTGCTATAGCAATGATATGCCACGACTTAAACTGGTTACTTCACCACTAGGCGAAGTGATGGTTATGGTGAGTATAGCTGTTTGAGGATCATTACCTGTTTCTTGAATAACGAAAAAGTTCATTTGGCTAAAACCTTCATTATTGTTATTGCCCACGGTTAAACTAGTTTGACCTTGCAAACTACCTGCGCTTATTGAAGCATCAACCGTTGTACCAAACGGCATAGTTTGGTTAGCAGTATCGGCAAAATAGAAATTAAATTCTTGGCTACCGCCATTAGGAACATCAGGAAGTACTACATTGTCGACAGTTAATGAGTTTTGATATATGACGCTGCCATCACTATTTTCTAAGCTAAATTCAGCGGTAGAGCTCGCCATAACTAATCGAATTGCCTTTCTAACATGAATACTTCGTGAAGCTTCGTCAGCACAGTTTGCCCCTTGGCACTGAGGGCCATTGAACAAACTATCGGCATCACTAAACGTTTCATCATTATTAAAATCAAGGAACGTTTCACCGTTATCAAAAATACTATTTTCGTTATCATCTCGCCATGCTTCAGACATATCTAAAAAGCCACTCGATTGTGCCGCGTAATTATCAAATCCTGAATCTATATTTAAGTTACTGCTATTACCGCTATCAAGAATAAGAGAACCATCAGCATCATCAAAAATATTATTTCCGTTAGTATCGAAAAATGTTTCATGACCTAATGCGGTTGCCAAAATCGTAATACGATGATCATCGACTCTAGGTTCGCTACTGGTCCAGGTAACTGAACAGCTGCCGTTAGTTGTTGAACAGCTTGGCTCAATGTTACCGCCTTCAGTAGTAAAGTTTACCGTTGTGCCATCTGGAACAGGGTTATGAAAATTATCTGATAACCACACCGTAATGCTAGATTCTTCGCCATTAATATTACCGGCTTCGGGGTTTAATACCGTAGCGGCTATTGTCATTGAGCGTTGCTCAGGTAAACCTGTATTGATAGATAATAAATCTGATTGAGTCTGCACTTCTACCATGTTGCCATTTAAGTCCATGCTGGCAGAAGCTGTAACACGTATTGCAGTGGGTACAGTGCCGGAGGTTACTTGTGTGGTAACTAATCCTTGACTGTTAGTAAGACCTGACGGTCTACTTAAGGTGATACCACCAACATCAGTATTAAGCTCAAACGATACTTCTTGTTGAGCTAGGACGTTGCCTAATTGACTTTTTACTTTAAAGGTTAACGTTGAAGTTTCTTGCTTATTTTGTCCACCAGTTCCTTTTAGCACGATAGAATCTGGCTCAGCAGAAATAAATTCGATTGAACCTAATTGCTCTCCATCTATAGTGATTGTTTTGGAAGCAGTGCTTGAAATGTTATCTACGGAAACAGTCGCTACTAATATATCGTCGGTGCCGGTTGCACCTGCGCAGTCTATATCGGCAAAGGTTGCGCTTGCTGTGCCATTTATACTTAAGACAGATGCATCAATAGTTGCATTTCCACTTTGTACACAGTTCGAGGTAAAAGTGACAGGAATAGGTGTAACAATTAACTCTTCATTTTCATCAACTAAATCAACACTTAACCCTAATGTACCACCAGCACTAATGTTGTTGGTAGCAATGGATAACTCAACTTCGCCTTCAATAAAATTATCGGAATCATCAAAATAACCTAATCGAATATCACTTGCGGTAACCGCATCAGCTGAAAGGATTTGATAATTAAACGTACTGCTGATATTGGTGTTTTCATCAACGGTATAACTACTAGTGAAAACACCCGCACCAATAATACCATCGCTACTACTTAATGTGACAGTGGCGATACCTTGGCTGTTAGTTAAACCTGTTGCGGGGGTTAGGGTGCCTATATCAGCAGTAAAGGTAATGATTTTGTTTTCAATACCTTGACCATTTCCATCAAGTAAAGTACTGGTTATTTGTACTTCCTGATTTACTTTAAATTGATTTACCGACACGTTATCTAACGTCATTACAGATGTTAAATTTTGAGGAGTTTCAGATACATTAGATTCCAAAAATTCATAATCAATGTCGCTCGCGCTGATATTTCCTGCTGTAGCGCTAGCGGTTCCAGCACCTAAAGAAAAGGAATCATTAGTGAGATAAACAACAGCTAAACCATCACTATCAGTGAGTTTTGATGTCAGAGCTAAAGAGCCAATAGAGGCAGAAAAGCTTACTGCTTTATTGGCCACTATTGCGTTATCTTCATCTAATACTTTGGCTTGTAAAGTGATAACGTCATTTTTTGAAAAACTTAGTTTAGCGTCGCCGTTACTATCTAAAAGTGAAAGTGTAATTGTAGCGACTACTTGAGATGAGTTTTCACTACCATCTTCATTGTGGCCATTACAGCCAATAAGTATAAATGCAAAAAATGAAGCAAGTACAATGTAAAGCTTTTTCATTCTTTCGTTTCCTAGATAGAGTAAGAGAGAAATTTATCTTGTTAGAATAAAGAGATATAAAATAAAAGTCTATGGAACCCGTAAATAAAGTGAATAAAATGTCCAATCTACGGCGAGAGAAATCATCCTGATGTAAAATGAGTATTTTAACCACTCTAGGGGTATATTTTGATTTCAAAAGTTACTCGCTATTAGTGAAAAATTAGCGAGTTACATCAAGCCTATTTAATTGTTCACCTTGCTTAAAAGCAGCGATGTTCTCACTCAACAGATTAATTAACCTTTGCTGTGCTTCTTTACTTGCCCAAGCAATGTGGGCAGTAATTTTTAAGTTAGTTAAGTTGGTATTTAGTAATGGATGATCAACTGGCGGAGGCTCTTGCTCTAATACATCCAATACAGCGTAGGCTATTTGTTTGGTTTTCAATGCCACTAATAAATCGCTGCTATTTACTAATGCCCCACGTGCGGTATTAATTAGCATTGCGGTTGGTTTCATTTTGGCGAGTACTTTGCTGTTTATTAGATTTTCAGTCTTAGTGTTTTGTGGGCAATGTAAACTGATAATATCTGCTTGGGTTATAACCTGATCAAAGCTAACTCTGCCTTGACGAGTTTCGGTGTTATTAGCACGTTCGCTGATCAAAATTTTCATACCAAAAGCATCAGCAAGTTTACTAACCGTTTGCCCTAAATGACCATAACCTATAATGCCTAATGTTTTTCCAGCAAGTTCTGTGATTGTATTGCCGTGATAACAAAAAGTTTTATTTTTTTGCCAATACCCTTGCTCGGTATTGGCGTTGTGATGGCAAGTTTGTTGATAATATTCTAATATTTGCGCCAGTACATATTGGGCAACAGATGGCCCGGCATAACCACTGACATTGGTCACGGCAATGCCTAAGCTGCTTGCCGCTTTAATATCAACATTATTGTAACCCGTTGCGGCAATACATATTAGTTTTAGCGTTGGCAGCTTTGCTAACAATTCGGCAGTTAATACCACTTTATTGGTAATCACCAATTCTACATCTTCACATCGTTCAACCAACTGCTCAGGCTGTGTATGTGTATAGCAGATGAGTGAACTCACCTGTTGCTCTATAGCCGACAAAGAGATATTCGAGCTAAATGTCGTACTGTCTAAAAATACGGCTTTCATGGTTGATTTCCTCGCATGTTTTTTTGTTATCACGCGGTATTCAAAGGGCTACTATCCAGGTCTACCGTCTTTTCTAGCAGCCATTAACATTGGTGCATAGGTAATAACAAAGATACCAAACGCTAATAACCAAAAGGTACCACTAATATCGATAAAGACTGAAGTTTTCTCTGGTGATATTAAAGGACCAAATGTGCGAACTAATGCGGCTAAAACAATAAAAATATAAGCGGCGGTCATTACTTTTGGAGGTGACAATGGACGCCCTGTATGCCCTAAAGAAACCCGAGAAATCATCGCTAAAATTAATCCTCCCATCCCACCAACGGTTAATAAATGCCACATATGGTTGCTAGGGACTTCAGGAATTAAGTAACTAGCACCTAAAATAATTAAACCATAAGCGATAAATTTAATGGCAATGTGAAGAGACCAAAGTAGCGGTATTCCAAGCGTTATCCAAGGACGCCATCTTAACCAGCGTATGGTTTGAAATAGTCCCGCAACAATTAACAAAATGCCAAAAAGTTGATGCGAAAAACCAACCATAGGCTCTAACAATAATGAAAGCACAATGACGGCCAGGCTGCCATTGGCTGCCATATCTAACCAAGGTAATGGTGTGGCTTTGGTTGTTTTAGTGCCATTGGCAGTAAACATAGGGGTTACCCGCCCGGCCATTACAGACATTAAAAACGTTACCAACATTACCCCAGTATATCCTGCAAAGGTAACGTTAAAGGTATCTGGAATATAAATGGCTAAATGCATTTCTACATTAGCGAAGGTAAATAACAATAATAATGGAACAAAGAATAAATTGCGGTATTGTTTAATGGCTATTAGTGGTTTAGCTAATACATAAGCGACAGCAGGTAAAAAGCTTAAATCGATAATTGATATTAGGATGGGGGAGAAAATGTTTGGCATCAATAATACGATGCGTCCTGCTAACCAGACTAAAAACAATACAAGTAAAGTGGTGCCTTGTGCGCCACGCACACCTGTCCAGTTTTGTACCGCAGTAAGTAAAAAGCCGGCAATAATAGCAGTTCCAAAGCCAAAAACCATTTCATGTATATGCCACCAATAACCGCCACCCAGTGGTGATAAGTTAATTGTACCTTTATACATTAGTAACCAAAGTATTATCGCGATAATACTGAAAACGGCCCCACTTAGAAAAAAAGGACGAAAGCCTAATCGCAATAAAGGGGTAATGTTTTGCTCTTTTTCTAAATCGGTAATTTGCATCATTTGTATCTTCTTATTTACCTAAAAAATTAACTTTGCCATTGTAATGAATCATTTGCTAACTTGCTCGAATTAGATCAATAAATACCGACTTAACCATTCTTATATAGGGTCAACCGATATTATATTCATGTGTTGTATTTTTAATGCTAATCAAGTGAGGTTTATGGTTTCTTTTGATAAAAATTTTTATGGAATTCGACTTCTATTAATTGGCAGGATAATGCGAGTGTAACTTCACCTTGATATTGTTATATTAACTCATTGGTAAGACGATTGTTTAATGAGAAAGTAACATTTATGAAAGAAGGTTCGTTAATTAATCAAATTAAAGGTTGGTGGAATACCGACTGCCCATTTTGTAAGAAAGCTCGGTTGATTTTACTCTGGCTTGTACTAATGTTATTAATAGATTATTTATGGTTTCAACTACTCTTTTTTTAAATAAGGCTATTGTATGACATCACAAGGATTAAAATGGATCGACTCCTTAGAGATTGCACTGGATTTAATAGAAACACATCCGGATGTTGATCCCTTAACACTTCATTTTACTGAGCTAAGGCAATGGGTGCTTGAGCTTGAACGCTTTAATGATGACCCCCAACATTGTGGTGAACGTGTGCTTGAGGCTATTCAATTAGCATGGATTAGTGAAATAGACTAAAACTTGCTAATTGCTGCTTGGAAAGTGTAATCTATACGGCATATATTCTCTCCGATGTATTAATATATTTTTCATACTTCTAATAACCAACAATAAAAGCAGCAACTAAAATGACTCAAGGACAAGACCCTCTCTATATTCCCTATGCAGGTTCAATATTATTAGAAACCCCCTTATTAAACAAAGGCAGTGCCTTTGATGAAAAGGAACGAATGAATTTTAATTTAACCGGATTATTACCCCCCAGATTTGAAACTATCGATGAGCAAGTTGCCCGAGCTTATCGTCAGTACAGTTGTTTTAATAATGATATTAATAAGCATATCTACCTAAGAGCCATTCACGACAATAATGAGACTTTATTTTTTAAATTAGTACAAGCTAATTTAGTTGAAATGTTACCAATTATTTATACGCCGACGGTGGGTGATGCTTGTGAACAATTCTCAGATATTTATCGCAGTTCTCGCGGCTTATTTATTGCTTATGAAAATAGGCATCAAATCGATGATATCTTACGAAACATGGCGAAAAGAAAAATAAAAGTCATGGTAGTGACTGATGGCGAACGTGTTTTAGGGTTAGGGGATCAGGGTATTGGTGGTATGGGTATTCCTATTGGTAAACTGGCACTATATACCGCTTGTGGCGGTATTAGCCCTGCTCATACCTTGCCTGTTATGTTAGATGTTGGTACAAATAATCAAAAACTACTCGATGATCCTATGTACATGGGAGCGCGCCATAAACGAATCGGTCAAGCAGAATATGATGTATTTCTTGATTTATTTATTACTGCGGTCAAACGTCGCTGGCCACAAATTCTGTTGCAGTTTGAAGATTTTGCTCAACCCAATGCGATGCCTCTTTTAACTAAATACCGGAATCAAATATGTTGTTTTAATGATGATATTCAAGGAACAGCTTGTGTTACGGTTGGAACATTATTAGCGGCTTGTCGTAAGAAGGGGGTGAAGTTATCACAATTGAAAGTTGCCTTTGTTGGGGCTGGCTCTGCTGGTTGTGGTATCGCTGAACAAATCATTAGTCAAATGATAGCTGAAGGGCTTGAACCTTTAAAAGCGCGTAGCCAAGTATTTATGGTTGATCGTTTTGGATTATTAACCAAAGGAATGAAAAATTTAAGAGAGTTCCAGCAAAAACTAGTACAAAATCAACTGGCAATAAAATCGTGGGAAATTGACGGAGAATACGCCTCTCTTTTAGAAGTTATGCATGGCGCTAAACCAGATATTCTTATTGGGGTTTCAGGGCAATCAGGCGCATTTACTGAACAGGTCATCAAAGCAATGAAACAACATTGTTCTGAGCCCATTATCTTCCCGTTAAGTAATCCTTCAAGACAAGTTGAAGCAACACCCAGTCAAATAATTAATTGGACTGAAGGTAATGTTATTATTGCTACAGGTAGTCCTTTTGAATCAGTGGAATATCAAGGAAAAACCTTTCCTGTAGCCCAATGTAATAACAGTTACATTTTTCCTGGCATTGGCCTGGGTGTTATTTCTGCTAATATCAATCGTATTTCGGATAGAATGCTACAAGTTGCCAGTGAAATGTTAGCAGCTGCTTCTCCTTTAGCTAACACGGGTAAAGGCGAATTATTACCACCATTAACAGGGATAGCCGA
This sequence comes from Colwellia sp., assembly GCA_034111385.1. Classification (GTDB taxonomy): domain Bacteria; phylum Pseudomonadota; class Gammaproteobacteria; order Enterobacterales; family Alteromonadaceae; genus Colwellia. Next base: position 14,475 of record JAWUXK010000086.1, read on the forward strand.
GTTAAGTAAAAACATTGCTTTTGCTATCGCTAAAGTAGCCTTTGAAGAAGATTTAGCATTAGATCTTTCTGATGAGGAATTGTTAGAGAATATCGAGGATAATTTTTGGCAACCAGTATATCGCCCATATCGTAGAATCAGCTTTTAATGGCTAGGAGGTTTTGTGGTTAAATTTCGTTTGAAATAATGCATTTTAATCACGGCGAATAGTGTATAGCTTAGAAGTCGCATGGCATATTGCTCTGTGACTTTTTTCGTTAAATGTA
>JAWUXK010000087.1:0-29425 GCA_034111385.1 Colwellia sp.
AAACGAGCATCTTTTTCAACATTGGCTAATTTTTTAAAAACATCTGCTTCATGCATATGGTTCACGGGATGAGATAGTTGATACATGGTGTTATTAGATCACACCCGAGCACTTAGATCGATCTTTTATTTCAATTGGTATAATAAGCTCGTTTGGGCCTTAAGAAAAGGCATTCATCTTTGAGGTATTCTGGCGCTTCGTTAATAAAAACGATGGTACGTTGGCGATAGCAAAAATAACTATTGATGCCTTCAGGAAAATGTCCTGAAACCGCTTCTCCAATTTGATAAGCGGTTTTCAAAATATTTTTTTCTATACGGAAATAGTCTTTAATGATGAAATCTCTATTAAGCCACCAAATAATTTCAAGGCCATCAACTTCAGCATATTCAGATAATTTTTGATACAGTGTCTCACCTTTTCTAAACGGCCTAGAGGTCGTTGTACCTTGCCAGTTTGCTTTATATGGGCGAACTGCCATTTCTCTTTCTTTTAAAATATCAACAATATTTCCATATGGTTCTGGTAAAAAAATAATATTATTTCTAACTTTAGGGCCTTTGCTGCCAACACCATCACCATAAATTTTAGCGTAAAAATTAGACAAGCCATCAGCAGCGGCGTTGTCAAGTTTACGGTTTTGTTGGTATTGAGGCTTTGATACCGCTTTAGGTTCAGTTGGGGTAGGGTTAACTTTTTCTTTTTTGGGAGCAACCGATTTAGTCGCTGTTTCTTTGGTAGCAGGAGAGTCATTTAATGATAAAAAAAGATCTTGGTTATTAAGAAAAGTGTACGCCAAGCCAATTAAGATAACTGCAAAAAAAATATTTCTAATCCAAAAAATCATAATTTCTCTTTTAAATGTACCTAAGCTCTATTCAATGATAGTTAAACGCTTTTCACTTTTCAAAGTTTAAGCGCAACTAAGTGCTTATCATCGGTTATTACTTGTAAACAGAAGGTGCGTCAGGATCAGGACGCGTTTTAAAGCGTCTATGTAACCACATATATTGCTCTGGTTTTCGAGAAATAGCTTTCTCTAATTCTTGATTTATACGAATAAGATCGGCTTCATCATCTTTAGTTGGAAAATTTTCCATTGGTGGCATAATTTCCATGGTGTAACCACTACCATCATCATTTCTTGTGGGAATTAACATCATGGTTTCAACATTTTTTTGTCGAGCAAAAATTAATGTACCAGTCGTGGTCGCTGTTTCTTTCACATCAAAAAAGGGTACAAATAAACTGCGGTTTCTGCCGTAATCTTGATCGGGTAAGTAAATACATGCTTCCCCATCTCTTAACGCCTTTATTAAACCTTTAACATCACGTTTGCCTAACATATATTTGTTGGAACGTCCGCGACCACGGAATTGAAAATATTCCATTAGTTGATTGTTATGTGGTCGATAAAAAACCACCATAGGGTGGCCATGTCCGATACCTCTAGCATTCATTTCTACGCTTAAGTAATGCATGGCTAGCAATAATATGCCTTTACCTTCACTTTGTGCTTTTTCTATATGTTCTAACCCTAATACTTTTACTTTACGTTTAACGCGCCAATTTGGCCACCACCACCCCATACCTGTTTCTAATAAAGCAATGCCAGTGTTCTCAAAGTTCTTTTTTAAAATGTGTTGTCGTTCTTGCGCACTCATTTTGGGGAAACATAACTTTAAATTGGTGTCAGCAATATGCTTTCTTTTAGCGCCAATTATTAAAAGTAAACGCCCAAGCAATCTACCTAAGCCTAATTGTAACTTATAAGGTAACCATGAAATGCTATAGAGAATGATAACGCCTAACCATGTTAGCCAATATTTGGGCAATAAAAACGCTAATTTAAAATCAGGTTGTAAAACTTTATTTCGACTCACGGTAAATTCTCTTAGTAAAGCTGCATGGGAATTTTTGCTGAAGTTGATTATACCTATGTTAGCTGAAAATGAGCAATTAACTTATGTTGTATAAGAAGTTTTTATCGTAGAATAGCCAATATAATTATAGACATTGTTAGTGTGTAAATAAAATGAATGCAGTCAATCATCAAGCTAATCAGCAAAACGAGATAGAGTTAATTATCGGAAATTCTAATTCGAACTTTTCTGGTGTTACTTCCACTATGTTGCAATTATTATCCGAGCAACAAAAATTAATTAATTTACGGGTCATGGGAAAGCACCATTTGCCAGACGAATCGCTAAATATTAGTTTTTGGCAAGTGGCTACAATGTGCTTCAAACCGCTAGCGGATGGTCGATATAGAATTTTTCATGCCCGCCGTGTTGATGAAATGATCCAAGCGTTGATTTTAAAACATATTTTTCGCGCTAAAATCAAAATCGTTTTTAGTAGTGCCGCACAACGTCATCGCAGTGGTTCAACCCGTTGGTTAACTGATAAAATGGATGCAGTGTTAGCCATGTGTAAAGCATCAGCTAGTTATTTACACCGAAAACCTAACGAGATTATTTATCACGGGGTAAATACTGATGTTTACATGCCTCCAGAAGATAAAATAGCAGCCTGGAAATCATTAAATTTATTACCTGACGGAATTGCACAGGGAAAACGCGGCATTGCCATTTTAGGGCGGGTTAGGGCGCAAAAGGGGGTGCATCTTTTTGTTAAAAGCTGTATTGAGTTGCTTGATAAATACCCCGATTACACTGCTGTGGTTGTTGGCTCTATTAGTTCAAGTAATGACAGTTTTGTTAAAGAATTACAGGCCGAAATCGAACAAGCGGGTTTGAGTCAACGTATAGTTTTTGCTGGTGAACAAAACTTTGCAGATATTCCTAAAATTTTTAGTGGTTTGTCTTTAGTTGTGGCATTAAGTGATAATGAAGGGTTTGGCTTAACCATATTAGAAGCGATGAGTAGCGGTGCTGCTGTTCTCGCAAGTGAAGCCGGAGCATGGCCTGAAGTGGTTCGCGAAGGAACTGATGGTTATGTGGTACCGGTTAATGACTTACCCGCAGTGGTAGAAAAAATGGACTTATTACTTAGCAACGAAGATAAATTGGCGCAGATGGGGATTGATGGTCGAGAACGTGTTTTAGCGCATTATTCTGTGCAACGTGAAGCCAAGCAATTGGTCGATTTTTTTAGAAGTTTGATGTAAATAATTGAGATAAAAAATAGCAATAGAAAAGAGATTAAAAAAGAGCCGCTGTTATTTGAGTATATAATAACAACGGCTCTTTTTTTACATTATTAAGCCAGATTAATTGGCTATTAAACCTGAGTTAATAGCCGTGATATCTTCATCAGTGATAGAACCACCAGCGCGTTTTAATAATAAAATATTTTGAATGTAAGAGTAACGTGTTGATGACAAATTACGTTTGGCATTATACAAGTTACGAGTACTGTCTAGCACATCAACAATGGTACGTGTTCCTACTTCAAAACCGGCTTCGGTGGCTTCTAAAGCTTTAGTGGCACTGAGTACCGATTGCTCAAGTGCTTTAATACCAGAAATAGTCGCTACTACGGTATTGTAGGCATTACGCGTTGTACGCACCACAGCTCGATGAGTTTGCATAAGATCTTGGCTAGCTAGTACAAACCGACTTTGCGCTTGACGCACACTGCTCTCTATTGCGCCACCTGAATAAATAGGCACATTAAGTGTTACACCTAAAGAGTAATCATTTAAAGCCGGCGTATTAATGCCATTCGTTTCGCCATCTGCACTACTGTAACTAGCACCAAAATCCAAGGTAGGGTAATGACCTGCTTTAGCTGCATCAATATTTTGTTTAGAAATATCTATACCTACCTTAGCCGTTATTAAATCTAAATTTTTTGCTTCAGCTGCTTTTTGCCATTCATCAGCACTATTGGGATTAGGCGTTGAAGTACTAAAACGGTCGGTGTTTAACGCACTGATATTATCAGGGTAAGCATTGGTGATAACACGTAGTTCTTCTTCGGCGCTAAAAATAGCGTTTTCAGCACGAATTTCTTCAGTCACGGCATTATCATACTGCGCTTGTGCCTCGTGCACATCGGTGATTGCGGTTAAGCCAACTGAAAATCGTTGCTTAGTTTGCTCAAGTTGACGAGCTATGGCGGCTTTTTCTGCTTGGGCAAAAACTAAATCATCTTTAGTGCTCAACAAAGTAAAGTATGCTTGAGCAACACGTACTATTAAATCTTGCTTTGCTATTTGGTAGGTTAAATCACTTTGATGGGCTAACTTTTCTGCGATAGTTAAACGTAACCAGCTATTATGATGGTAAAGCTGCATGTTTAAGCTAGCACCATAGCCTAAAGAGTTATATTCAGAAGTTGAGGTTGTAAAAGTACCACCCAACCCTTGAACTAAAGAGTCACTTTCACCGTCAGTATAACTACCAAAAGCGTTTATTTGAGGTAACAAAACAGAACGTGCTTGTTCAATATCTTCTTTAACTATTTCGTACTGTGCTTGGGCTTTTAATACAACAGTATCATTTAATAGGGCTTGCTGATAAACCGTTAATAAATCTTCGGCTTGAGCATTAACGCTAGTTATTGCACTGGCAATAGCTATAATTAACGTGCTTAATGTTTTTTTCATGGGTAATGCCTTCCTTGAGGATATATTTTACTCATATTAGATCTTATGTTGTATTTTTCTAATTGGTTTATGTTACTAATTTTTTAGTATTTACCAAATAAAATACGTGTTTAGTAGTGTAACAAATTATTATTAAAAAGAGATTTTTTATGCAAGATAAAAAAAATAAAATTTCAATGCTTCAGTATGATAAAACGGATGTCACTATATCGGCTGTTGAAACAAAATATGATGGTTTTTTTAAGCTGAATGAGTATGAGCTTAAGCATAAATTATTTTCACAAAAACAAAGCAATACCTTCACTCGTGAAATCTTTGAACGTGGTGATGCCGTAGTGGTGATGCTTTATGATCCCTTAAAAGACTCTGTATTACTATTAGAACAATTTAGACCTGGAGTATTACGGGCAAACGTAACGCCATGGATGCTTGAATTTATTGCCGGTATGTTTGATGACAACGAAAGTCCAATTGATGTAGCTATTCGTGAAGCTAAAGAAGAAGCAAATATTGATCTAACGCCAGATTCAATAAAGCCTATTATGGAATACTTTTCTAGCCCTGGGGGAACAAGTGAATGTATTTATTTATATTGGGCAACGTTCGATAGTAGTGATATTTCCTCAGGTAGTATTCACGGGTTAGCTCATGAAAATGAAGATATTATGTTGCATGTGGTGTCACGTATTGAGGCTTTAGCATTGCTTTCTGAGGGTAAAATTAGTAACGCTGCAACGGTAATTGGCTTACAATGGCTAGCAATAAACTATCAAAATTTGTAGGTTATATTAATTTGTGGCAATGATAATATAGCTGGATTGTATAAAGAGGAACCCTCATCAGTGAGCTTTTTCCCAAGCAGTAAAGTTAATAGTAAAAAAAGGTATCAGCCTAACTTGGTTAGTTTGATGTCTTTGTGTGCGAATAACTATTTTTTATTGATAAAGGTTCAGGCTGATCAAACAAAGCTTCATCAACAACGCAATTTTTTCATTAATGACCATCTCTCCTATGCGATAACAGTGAATGAAGTGACACGTTATACCTCGCTCATTACCTTTGAACAGGAAGCACATCAGCAAAAAGAAGTTGATAATGTAAAGTCTGATAATAAAACGATACTGCACTCTTATCATCCTAGAATGTCCATTCGTCTGTATCATGACGCGCGTATGGCTGAAGTGATAAGTAGCCAAGATATTCATCAAGTGAAACCTCGTTACGATTACCCAAATAAGCACATGCATCAACAAGATGAAAAGCAACAAATCAATCAGTTTTTGAATGAATGGTTGCACCTTTGCTTAACGTATGGGCAAGTTGATGTAGAGTTACAAAACTAACTTATGACGACTCAAGAAAAACCTTTTACTATTGCCCAATTTAGCGATTGCCACTTGTTTTCAGATAAATCAGCGACACACTTTGGTGCGAATGTTTGGCAAAACCTAACTCAGGTATTAACGGATATTTCGTTACGAGAAACGATTGATTGTGCTGTTTTTACCGGGGATCTTACGCAAGATCATTCTGAAATATCTTATCAACATTTTGTCGAGGCCGTCGTAAAGGCTAAATTGACTATTCCGGTATATTTCGTCGCTGGCAATCATGATGACACAGCGATGATGAGCAAATACTTAACAGCGCCAAATTTTCAAACCAATCACATTATCAATCATGATAACTGGCAGGTGCAACTTATCGAGAGTAAAAGTGAAACGCCCTCAGGTTTTTTTAGTCATGAAGCCTTGGCTGAATTGGCTCGACGAGTAGATAAAAATAAATTTCAATTACTGATGATGCATCATCACCCTGTTAATATTGGTTATTATATTGATAAACATGGTTTAATCAATCAGGATTATTTTTGGCAAGCGGTTAATAAATTAAACAATAACAACACGATTATCAAAGCAATTGCTTGTGGCCATGTACACAGAGCGAGCCAATTATCTAAGGATCAAGTTGATATTTATACTTGTCCGGCAACGTCTGTTCAGTTTGGTGATACAAAAGAAAAAATGGCCTCTCTTATGCCAAGTTACCGATTATTGTCTCTTCATAGTAACGGCACCATTGCTAGTGAAATAATTACGCCTTAACTGATTACCCTTTAACTTATCACCTTTAAAAACAGCTAACTTGTTAGAAGCAAAAAATGCAAAAAAACATACTCTATATTCATGGTTTTAACTCTTCCCCTTTGTCGATAAAAGCAGAACAAACACGCTTATATTTTCGTAAACACTTTCCTCAGGTTAATTTTTATTGTCCGCAAATTGCGAGTAATCCTAAAGGGGCTATCGATCAATTAGAGGGTATTATTCAATCAGCGCCTAAAAATAGTTCATGGTACTTAATAGGTTCTTCATTAGGCGGCTATTTCGCCAGTTATTTATCACAAAAATATAATTTCCCCAGTGTGCTTGTTAACCCGGCAATTAAACCTTTTGAATTGCTTAATGATTACCTTGGGGAACAAGTGAACCCTTATACTGAGGAGGTATATTACGTGACTAGTGAGCATATGACTGAACTAAAGGCCATTGAACCTATATCGCCTAGTTTTGATATGCAGCAAAAAAATAATTACCTAGTTATGGTACAAACCGACGATGAAGTGTTAAATTACCAAGAAGCAGTTGAAAAATACCAGCATTGCCAATTAGTCGTCGAACAAGGTGGTGATCATAGCTTTGTAGACTTTGAACAACATTTACCGGCAATTGCAAAATTTTTGCAACTTAACAGTTTTTAATGCGGCAAAACCCCATACAAAAATAATATTAATAAAGATACCCTATAAACATGACCGACCAATATAACTCTGATTCCATTGAAGTACTAAGCGGCTTAGAACCAGTTCGCCGTCGCCCAGGTATGTACACTGACACCACTCGCCCCAATCATTTAGGTCAAGAAGTTATTGATAACTCAGTGGATGAAGCGCTTGCTGGTTATGCGCAAAATATTGTCGTGGTGTTAGATACCGATCAATCATTAGAGGTGATTGATGATGGCCGCGGTATGCCAACGGATATTCACCCAGAAGAAGGGCTTTCAGGTGTTGAACTTATCTTTTGTAAATTACATGCCGGTGGCAAGTTTTCTAATAAAAATTATCAGTTTTCAGGTGGCCTCCATGGTGTGGGTATTTCAGTAGTTAATGCCTTATCTACTCGGGTAGATGTGAGCGTAAGACGTAATGGTACTGTTCATGAAATGGCCTTTGAAAATGGCGAAAAAGTTGAAGAGTTAAGAGAAACGGGCACTGTTGGTAAACGTAACACGGGGACACGAGTCAAATTTTGGCCTGATCCAAGCTACTTTGATTCGGCTAAGTTTTCAGTATTAAAACTGACTCATTTATTAAAAGCAAAGGCGGTTTTGTGCCCGGGCTTAACGATTAAGTTTCATGACAAGGTTGAAAATAAAAAATATCAATGGTGTTATGAAGATGGTTTAACCGATTACTTAAAAGAATCGGTAAAAGGTTACGTTAATTTACCCGAAGAACCTTTTGTTGGTGTGTTTGCATCGCAAAGTGAAGCGGCAGACTGGGCTGTCACTTGGCTGCCTGAAGGTGGAGAATCGATAGGCGAAAGTTACGTTAATTTAATTCCTACTATAGCCGGCGGTACGCATGTTAATGGTTTACGCCAAGGCTTATTAGAATCGATGCGTGAATTTTGTGAATTTCGAAACTTAGTTCCTCGTGGTGTTAAATTAACGCCAGATGATATTTGGGATAAATGTAGTTATATCTTATCGATTAAAATGCAAGATCCACAATTTGCCGGGCAAACCAAAGAACGTTTATCTTCAAGACAATGTGCGGCGTTTGTAACAGGTGTAGTGAAAGATGCGTTTAGTTTATGGTTAAATGAGCATACCGACATCGCTGAACTGCTCGCAGAATTTTGTATTAGTAACGCCCAAAAACGTATGCGAGCAAGTAAAAAAGTCGTCCGTAAAAAAATCACACAAGGTCCTGCTTTACCCGGAAAACTCACCGACTGTGGAAGCCAAGACTTAGCCCGTACAGAGCTCTTTTTAGTGGAAGGGGACTCTGCTGGTGGTAGTGCTAAGCAAGCACGTGATCGAGAAATACAAGCCATTATGCCACTGAGAGGAAAAATCCTTAATACTTGGGAAGTTGACTCAGGCCAAATTCTGGCCTCTCAAGAAGTGCATGATATTTCAGTTGCGTTAGGTATAGATCCTGACAGTGATGATTTATCCGAATTACGCTACGGTAAAATTTGCATCCTTGCCGATGCTGATTCTGATGGACTTCATATTGCTACTTTATTATGTGCTTTATTTACCCAACACTTTTTACCCTTAGTACAAGCAGGGCATGTTTATGTTGCCATGCCACCATTGTATCGTATTGATGTGGGTAAAGAAGTCTTTTACGCGCTAGATGAAGCCGAGAAAGATGGTATTTTAGATCGAATTGAAGCGGAGAAAAAACGTGGAAAAGTAAACGTACAGCGTTTTAAAGGGCTGGGCGAAATGAACCCACCTCAACTTCGTGAAACCACTATGGATCCCAATACTCGCCGCTTAGTCCAACTTACAGCAAATGACGATGAACATAGCGAAACCATTGAGATGATGGATATGTTGCTATCTAAAAAGCGCAGTGGCGACCGAAAAGTGTGGCTGCAAAATAAAGGTAATTTAGCGGTAGTTTAATTAGTCTCTTAATCTGAATGAGGCGTAAGATTATAAGAGGTAGTTTATGAAAATTATACTTAGCATCATTATATTGTCATTACTTTCAATTCAATCTTTTGCGGAATCTATCGCCAGTTTTCCTGATGATTTGGATAACTGGGTTTTGGTTAAGGAAAGCATAATACCCGGTAAAGATGTTGAGCTTCCAAAAGAAACCCCGCTATTTCTTCAAAATACTGTTCAAACATATAATTGGATAAATGGTGGTAAGGGCACAAAATTAAATATTTATGTGCCTAAAGAGAAGCTTGAAGCATATCTCAATCATGGTCCTTACGATGATGGCCCGACAGCCGTTGGAATTTTCGAAGACAGCGATATTATTTTTATAACTGAGCATCTTATGGGAGAGCCAATTTATGGAAGTTATAACAGGAAAGGTGAAGATATAAGTGACAGACATCCTACTTTTAATATGAGTATCTGTGAACAATGTCATACCGGAAATAAAGATATTTGTATTAATGGCACTTGCGCTACTCCGATTATTGATATTTTTAAAAAATGACAAGTGTTCCTGTTCGTATTAAATACCGATTGGTCGTAGTGTTTTTATTTTTTGAAATTTTTATCATTGCTGGTATGAGTTACCATCAATATCACGAACAATGGAAACTGATCGTAACTCAAGCCGTAGAGAATAAAAAAGATATTTCGCAACAACTCGAAAATGTTATTGCCTTGTCAGTAGAAGGAAATAATTATGGAAATATTTATTTGCCTTCCTTTGTTAATCGACTAAAAGCAACGTCTTCATTAATATACCTCGAAGCGGATGGCTTGTCGGATGGTATGAATAAATACCAATTTGCATACCATAGAGCTATCGGAAAAACATGGCGGCAGCATTATCCAGATGACTATATTCAATTATTAAACGAAAAGATCGACAAGTTGACTGTTTATTTGTCTGAATCGAAATCAAATAAAGTTAAAATTGAGTATTTATTACAGCGCGCTATCGATGAAAAAAAGAAGTATGCAATAAACCTAGAAAACCAAAATAGTATGGCTGATTTTAATTACAGAATGGAATCGATTGATGAATACTATATTGATGAGGATGAATTCTATTTATCAATGCCAATACTGACGACAAATAAAAACGGTGGTGAAGTAACTTTTGTCTATGATCTTTTTGAACTAAAAAGTCTGAAAGATAATATTGTTCAAACGATATTTGTTGACTCGGCTTTATTATTATTATTCACCTTCTTAATGGTGATAGTTATTGCCCATTGGATTATCACCCCGATTGAAAAACTAACAAAGTACTTGTCAAAAGATGCCGTTAAAATAGATATTGATAGTATTCCAGGGTTAGCGTCTCAAGACGAAGTGGGTGATTTAGCAAGGGGATTTCGATCGCTAATCTCTAATACATACATCTATCTTGATCATATCGAAACACTGAGTAACAGAGATTCACTTACTAATTTATTTAACCGAAGATATTTTGACGAAATTATTGATAACGTAATTGCACGTGCCAAGCGAAATGGTTCTTCCTTGGCATTCTTATATGTCGATATTGATAACTTCAAGAAATACAATGATAACTACGGACATGATAGTGGAGATAAGGTATTAAAAAAAGTAGCACAAGCATTTCTTGAGTTAGCCCAAAGACCAGATGACTATTGTTTTCGTTTCGGTGGTGAAGAATTTCTTATCGTCAGCATTAATGACACGCCTGAAAAAGACTTGGCGCAGGCAGAAAGCATACGTCAAAAAGTTGAAAGCCTTTCTATCGAGCATGCATATAATGAATACTTTAAATGTCTTACTGTCTCTGTAGGTACGTGCTCAGTGTTTAATATGCACAAGTCTTTTAAGGCAAAAGATGCCATCAGGTATGCAGATAAAGAGCTTTACAGAGCAAAAACATCTGGAAAAAACAAGGTATGCCATTGTCGGCTATCATGAGCTAAATAATTTATGTTTTAAACGTTTGTATTAACTTTTAGTGGTATTGTCCTAAAAGAGATTGTAACTCTTCAAATAACGTATCAAGTTTGTTTAGATCACGTTCTGTGGGTCGGCTAGCGCTTACGATGCAATTACTTATCAGTTCTTCTACTACTTGGAGTAAATCTTCATGCGATTGATTTAGTTGGTTAATCCATGACTCTTCAAATAATTGCTCTTGTTTTAGAAGTCTTATCCAACGGCCAAAATGACACCCCATTTTGTCGACATTAATTTTTTCTTCAAAGCTCCCTTGTAAATACTCTTTCATATTTGTAAAACAGTGGTTAAGTATTAATGCTAATTGTTTTACTCTTTTCATCTGGGGGGGCATTTCAATTGGACTAAACTCTGTCCATGATTGATTTGGTTTGTATTCTTGAATCCAGTCAACTAATTCACAAGCTTTCATGGGCTTTGAAATAGCATAACCTTGTGCATTTTCACACCCCATCAATAGTAGCATCAAACCATGTGCCGTAGTTTCGACACCTTCGGCAATGACGTTCCTATTGAATGACTTAGTTAAACCTATTACGCCGGAAACGATAGAATAATCATTTGGATCGACTAAAATATCCTGCACAAAACTTTGATCTATCTTGATAGTATCAGCGGGAAGTTGACGAAGATGGGATAATGATGAATAACTGGTACCAAAATCATCCAATGCGATTTTAACACCGAGTTCTTCACTACAAGCACTAATAATCTTAGTTACTTGTTCAAGATTTCCTATAGCGCTGCTTTCTAAAACCTCTAGCTGAAAGTGATTAGCGTTGATATTAGGATAGCGATTGAGTGCTTTCTTGAGGTTGTTATAAAAACTAGCATCTAAAAACTGCATAGACGATACGTTTACACTAATTTCAATATCAATACCTAAATCATTTAATTTTTTTAGTTGTAATACTCCTTCTTCAATGACCCAGTTACCAACAGTGACTTCTAGGTCGCTACCTTCGATAATCGGCAAGAATTGAATAGGAGAAATAACCCCTTTTTCAGGGTGTACCCAACGAATTAGTGCTTCAAGGCCAATTAGTTTACCTGACGCCATATGCACTTTGGGTTGGTAATATAGGCAAAATTCATGATTAGCAAAAGCCTGTCTAATTTCCTTTAACTTCATGCTTCGTCGAGCCGCTTCTTTAGAGTGAGCTAAATCAAAGAAATTAAAATTGTTTTTCCCCGTTTGTTTAGCTTTATACATAGAAAAATCAGCTTGGCGTAATAAAGAATCTAGCTGTTCGCCATCTAATGGGGAGATACTGACCCCAATTGATGCACCTATGTCGATGGTATATTCGTCAATAAAGTAAGTTGTACTGATAGAGATAATAATTCTTTCTAGTAGTTCATAATATTGTTCTGTTGATTGTGCTCCTCCTAAGAGCATGACAAATTCATCGCCCCCGAGGCGGGAAACCGTATCCTCATCTCTTACCGATAATTTAAGACGACGGGCGACTTCAATCAATAATTTATCACCGGTATCATGACCATAAGTATCATTTACAGGCTTAAAATCATCTAAATCAAGAAAACAAACGGCTAATAATGAGTTTGAGCGCATAGCATGGGCTAATGATTGGTTAAATCGATCAAGTAGTAATGTGCGATTAGGTAAACCCGTTAGCGCATCGTAATGAGCCATTTTACGCATACTTTCTTGTTGCTGCTTGCTCTGTGTGATGTCAGTGAAAATACCGAGATAATGAGTAATTTTATTATCAGCGTTTTTTAATGAAGAGATAGTAAGTAGTTCGGCATAAACTTCACCATTTTTTCTACGGTTCCAAATCTCGCCTTGCCAATACCCATCATCATCGATTTTTTTCCACATTTCTATATGTAATGCAGGTTCATTGTTACGCGAACTGAGAATGCTTGGTGGTTTACCCAAAACGTCATCCCGGCTGTAGCCAGTAATTTCTGAAAAAGCAGGGTTAACATCAATAATCAACTTGTCTACATCGGTGATTATAATTCCCTCATGTGTATCACTAAAGACCCGAGAAGAAAGTTTAAGTTTCCTTTCATTTCTCTTATGTTCAGAAATATCAACAATACTGATAGGAAGATTCTGAAAATTATTGTTAGAGGAAGGGAGCTGAAATGAAATGAGTGCTTCTATTTTTTTACCATCTAATGTTTGAAAGTTAGCTTCTGATAAAAAAGTTTCTTGCTTGTTCCATATTGCACATAACTCATTAATAAAGATATCAATCGCATTTGAGCCAAAAGTTTGGTCAATTTTGTTAATAAATTCATTTTGGTTTTGTGCACCAAAAAGCTTTAACGTCGCATTATTCACATCATTGACTTTAACCATTGCTGCTAAGTTCCAGGCAACATCCATATTCGCATACAGGTATTCTTTTAGGTTGATAACGCCTGCTTGTTTTAAACTGTCGAGTTCAGAGACAACAACAGAAAAGTCCTCACTCCAAATGGAAATTTCAGCATTATTAAAAAGCGCCTTAAAACGCTCTTCACTTTCTTTATAAGAGCGCTCAGCTTTTCTAACCCTAAAGGTGACGAAAAATGCGGTTATGACCCCCATTAAAATGATGAGTAAGGATAATATATAATAATGATTTTTACTTAAGTCATAAGAGCGCTGGCTATTATTCTTAAACTCAAGTGCTTTATTACGAGCAAAATCAATTAGAAAACTCATGTTTTCGTTTAGTTTTTTTACATGCTCAGCGCCTGTTCCTTTAGTTATATCGGCGGCTAATATATGCTTATTATTACGTTTTAATGCAATAACTGTTTCGCGAATAGGCTTCCAATTAACAAAGGTTATGTACGCAGTATTTATTATGTTTTTATCACCAAGAAAACGCTCTTGAATGAGTTTGAACTGTTGGTAAACAGCATTTTCATGCTTATTAACCAGAGCAATAGCGTGGTCCAGTTCCTCTTTGTTTTTTGATAACACAACATCCTTCATGTATCGGTGCATAGAAATAATATTTCCATTGGCTTCTAATACAGCAATACTGACTGAAAATGGGTGTAGGTAAATTTTCTCATTGAGTTCAGCATGCTTTTTGTTTTCATTTAATGCGGTAAAGGTGAATAAAATTAAAAGTAGGATCATTAAAAAAAAGCCAATCAAAATGACTTTTGTAGACGATTTTTTTTGTGAAAATTCTGAATGTTTCATTGATGTTCTTTTCCGCTGAATGTCATTTTTAATGATTAGGGAAACTATAGTAAGAATAACGCTAATCGTAAAAAAAAGACAATAAAAACAAGCTTAAATCTGATTTTTATTTGTACAACCAGCATAGCCCGCTCTATGGATGTGGTTTAGGTGCGAGTCACTTCTGACAAGAAGTCCCCCTTGAATAGCAGAAAATTAATGAGGGAAAGTTTTTTGCATTCACTTGGCTATAAAAATCATATAAGCTTGCACTTCATATTGTTATTAAAAATATAAAATCGTACTCATTTTTAGCTGCTTTTGTTGGCAATATTCATGTTTACGGGAATAGGAAAATCATTTCATGTCTGATGTGCTCGAATATAGTCCAGACGGGGTAGAACAAGTTCCCCTGAGACGTTTTACAGAAGAAGCTTATTTAAACTACTCTATGTACGTTATTATGGATCGAGCCTTGCCGCATATTGGTGATGGTTTAAAACCTGTACAGCGACGTATTGTTTATGCCATGTCAGAGCTGGGCCTAATGGCAACAGCTAAATATAAAAAATCGGCTCGTACCGTTGGTGATGTGCTAGGTAAATTTCATCCACATGGTGATAGTGCTTGTTATGAAGCCATGGTGTTGATGGCTCAACCTTTTTCCTATCGTTATCCTTTAGTAGATGGGCAAGGAAACTGGGGCGCACCAGATGATCCAAAATCTTTCGCCGCTATGCGTTATACCGAATCACGTTTATCTCGTTTTAGTGAGATCCTTCTAGCTGAGCTTGGGCAAGGTACTGTTGATTGGGTGCCAAACTTTGATGGCACCATGAAAGAGCCAAAAACGCTACCGGCACGTTTACCTCATATTATGCTCAATGGCATAACGGGTATTGCGGTTGGTATGGCGACAGATATTCCGCCACATAATGTGCGTGAAATGGCTGCGGCTTGTGTGCATTTAATTGAACAACCTAAAGCCGAAGTTTCTGACTTACTCGAGTTTGTTAAAGGACCTGACTATCCAACCGATGCTGAAATTATTACGCCAAAAGCCGATATAGAAAAAATATATCAAACGGGGCGTGGTAGCATTAAAATGCGTGCCGTTTATGATATCGAACAAGGTGAAGTGGTCATTACTGCATTACCTCATCAAGCCTCAGGCGGTAAAATATTAGAACAAATAGCTGGTCAGATGACGGCGAAGAAATTGCCTATGGTGGTCGATCTTCGTGATGAATCAGATCATGAAAATCCAGTACGTTTAGTGATCGTTCCTCGATCAAACCGCGTTGATATTGAACAATTAATGCAACATTTATTTGCAAGTACTGATTTAGAAAAAAGCTACCGTGTAAATATCAATATGATTGGTTTAGACAATCGTCCAGCGGTGAAAAATTTACGTGAAATATTAACTGAATGGCTTGAATATCGTCGTGAAACCGTTCGTAGACGTTTGCAATTTCGTTTAGACAAAGTATTAGCACGTTTACATATATTAGATGGTTTATTAATTGCCTACTTAAATATTGATGAAGTGATTGAAATCATCCGTGGTTATGATGATCCAAAAGCTGAATTAATGTCACGTTTTAATTTGTCAGAAATTCAAGCTCATGCCATTTTAGAAATTAAACTAAGGCAACTGGCTAAATTAGAAGAGATTAAAATTCTTGCAGAGCAAGATGAATTACGGAAAGAGCAAGAATATTTAGAAAAAACGCTAAACTCAAAAGCGCGTATGAATACGCTAATGAAAAAAGAAATTTTAGCGGCAGCAGAAGAATACGGTGATGAACGTCGCTCTAAATTGGTCGAACGTGCTGAATCTAAAGCGTTAACAGAAAAAGATCTTGTACCAAGCGAGCCTGTCACCGTTGTGGTATCAGACAAAGGTTGGGCACGATGTGCTAAAGGTCATGATATTGATCCTAGTTCACTCCATTATAAGTCAGGGGATAGTTATTTATGTTCAGCGAAAGGGCGAAGTAACTCTCCTGTCACTTTTATTGACTCTTCAGGAAGAGCATTTACGTCTGATGCACATACGCTTCCAACGGCGCGTAGCCAAGGAGAGCCACTGACGGGAAGATTTAATCTAACCACAGGTGATAATTTTGTACATTGCTTAATGGCTAGTGATGATACTCAATACTTACTAGTGAGTGATGCAGGTTATGGTTTTATTTGCTCTTTTAACGATATGATCAGCCGTAATAAAAATGGTAAGGCGATGATTTCATTACCGTCAGCAGCTAAGGTATTAATACCACAGTTAATTGAAAAGATTGACACTGATAATTGCCTAGCGATTACCACTGAAGGGCGAATGTTAGTATTTCCGGTGAAAAATTTACCGCTGTTAAGTAAAGGTAAAGGAAATAAAATTATTAATATTCCTTCAGCGCGCGCTAAAGCACGTGAAGAATTTGTGACTTTGCTTGCTATTGTGCCCGAGGGTGCATCAGTTACCTTGCATGCAGGTAGGCGTAAACTCACCTTGAAGGCGAGTGATATTGAACATTATCGTGGTGAACGTGGCCGTAGAGGGAATAAGCTACCTCGTGGGTTACAACGGGTAGATCAAGTCGAAGTTGAATTACTCAAAACCATTGCAGAAGAATAGGCGATAAGCGAGAAAAATATACACTTGTGTCTTCGGATATCTTAATGAGAGTAGTACTAAAAAAGTCTTCACAAAAGCGAATTGGAGACTTTTTTAGAAAACATAATGCATTAGCTTAAAGCTAAGTCATAAACAAAGGGTGCTTACTCTCCCTCTTGACAGAAAAACTTTATATTTACTTAACAAAAGAACCTATTTAGAGAAAAAATGAGGGGGACTGGATAGCCCCCTTGCTAAATTATTTTAAATGGCACTATTCAACTCGATCATTCATTGATCAACATCAAATAAGGTGTAAACAATAATAGTTTTGATTGTTTCCTGAGTCATCTCAGTGTAGAATGCAAATAGTAGTAATTCTCATTAGCTTTTGTGTTTTATTCTCTAATGTATACTTTTAGCGAAGACTACTAATAAAACAATGGGAATATTTGATTTGTATTTAGTAAGGTTGCCTTTAACCTCATAATGTTAAAGGCGAAGTAAATAGGTAGAGAAATGACTTTAGTTGATGTAGCTAAAAATCAGGTTGTTAAAATTAGCGGATTACCGCTTGATGAATTACTTTCGGCTCAGCTATTAGAGCAAGGCTTCGCTTTACGTACCGAAGTTGCATTAGCGCATAAAGCACCATTTAATGGACCAATCGCTTTTCGATTACATAATACTAAAATTAGCATTCAACGCTCTATTGCCGAGCAAATCCAAGTTGCTAGCATCTAATTTTTTGTAGGGTTGATTTTAATCCTACAATGTATTTAAACAACGCCTTTTCTGTCGCGTTATATGAGTTTTGATCATGACTTGTTGTTCTAGTTCTTCATCATGCAGCCAATCTTCCGATGAAGGCGCTGTTATACCAGTAAACGGGATACATTACGCGCTTGTTGGTTTTGCCAATACGGGTAAAAGCACATTATTTAATTTACTCTCATCTCATAATAAAAACGCAGCTCAGCAAAAGGTCGGTAACTTTTCAGGTATTACTGTCGCGGCGAAAAAAACGGCAATACAGCTTAATGGCGTTGAAACTTTTCTATCAGATTTACCCGGTCTAAGTTCTCTCACTAAACGAGGTGAACAAGGGCAAGATTTAACTATTTCTCAAGAGTTTATTAAAAGTAATGATATTGATTGTTTGATGAATGTTGTTGATGTTAATCAAATAAGCCGTCAACTATACCTGACTACACAGCTGCTTGAACTTGGCGTTCCAATGATAGTTGTGTTGAATAAAGTTGATAGACAAAAACATGAATTGGTTGACGTTGAAAAGTTGAGTCATGAACTAGGCTGTCCTGTTATTTCCCTAAGTGCACATGATAAAAATGTACTAGGATTTCTAGAGCAAAAATTATTGCTCGTGCAGGACCAATTTACTAAACAAAAACAAATTTCAAAAACACATAAAATAGATGAAAGTATAAATCTGGTTGAAGAAAATTCATCAGCAATTCAAGCAAGGCAAGATTATGTCGCCGATGTTTTATCTCGTTCTAGTGCAAGTGGAAACGGAGCTCGCTTTTCAGATACTTTAGATAATTTTGTACTACATCCGCTAACAGGTATTCCTGTATTTTTAGGCATGATGTATTTACTCTTTATGTTTGCAATTAATGTTGGTAGCGCCTTCATTGATTTTTTTGATATTCTTAGCGGCGCTATTTTTGTTGACTATCCGCTACACTTTCTTGCCCCGTTAGGCTTACCGCAATGGATACTGACTATAGTGGAAGGTGTAGGTAGCGGCATACAAACTGTTGCCACCTTTATTCCCGTTATCGCTTGTTTGTTTATTGGTTTATCGCTTTTAGAAAATTCTGGTTATTTAGCTCGCGCTGCTTTTGTGGTTGATAGCCTGATGCAAAAAATTGGCTTACCAGGTAAAGCTTTTGTACCACTGATTGTTGGTTTTGGTTGTACTGTACCTGCGGTGATGTCAGCGCGCGTACTTGACAGCGAAAGAGAACGTATCACCACTATTATGATGTCGCCATTTATGTCATGTGGGGCACGCTTACCCGTTTATGCATTATTTGCCGCCGCATTTTTTCCTGATAGCGGTCAGAATTTAGTGTTTTTATTGTATTTGATCGGTATTGCTGCTGCTATATTTACAGGATTCTTACTTAAGAAAACTGTGCTATCGGGTACTACTTCATTGAATATAATGGAATTACCACCTTACGAGCTACCTAATATTGCCACAATCAGTAAACGTGTTTGGCAACGTACTTATAGTTTTGTTACCGGTGCAGGTAAAACGATTGTTATTGTGGTGTGCTTATTGAACTTTTTAAACTCTATAGGTACAGACGGCAGCTTTGGTAACCAAGACAGCGAAAGCTCTATCTTAAGCCAAAGTGCACAAGTGGTGACGCCACTTCTTGCGCCAATGGGCGTTAAGGAAGATAACTGGCAGGCAGGTGTTGGTATTATTACTGGGATTTTTGCTAAAGAGGTTTTGGTGGCAACGTTCAATAGCTTGTATTCACCAAGCAACAGTTTAGACGAAGAAGTACCATCGTTAACAACTAGTTGGCATGATGCAGTGAGTAGCGTTAAAGAAAATTTATTGGGAATAGCACCAGATGATCCATTAGGGATTAATGTTGGCGATCTAAGTGATTTAGAACAGGTAGCGATAGAGCAAGAAGTTGAGTTAAGTACTTATCAAGTGATGCAAGCAGCATTTGCCGGACAGTTAGGCGCGTTTAGTTACTTACTTTTTATTCTGTTATACACGCCATGTGTTGCTGCCATGGGTGCAATTAAAAATGAAGTTGGCACTCGCTGGGCATTATTTGCTGGTACTTGGAGTTTCCTATTCGCGTATTTAATGGCGACGTTATGTTTTCAAGTGGGTAACTTTTTGGTTGCGCCATTAATGGCAAGTGTTTCTATTGTTGTTGTTCTATTGTGCTTCGCGGGTGTTTATTATTGGTTGAAACATCAAGGACGTAAAGTGCTCACAATTCCTATTTCTGTCAGTTATTCATAAAGCTTATTCGCGTTAAAAATTTATCTTGTGGTATAGTTTTCTTAATGAACCAAAATTAAGAAAACTGGAACTATTTACATGTCGAAAATTAAAATCAAACGTATTGGTATATTAACCAGTGGTGGCGATGCTCCAGGTATGAACGCGGCTATTCGTGCCGTTGTGTTAGCTGCTCATCATTATCAAATCGATGTTATTGGTTTTTTTCACGGTTATAACGGTCTTATTTGTGCTGATAGTATTGCGGAAGCCAAACGAATAGGACTGAGTCATGTGAAGAGTATTATTCATCGTGGCGGTACTTTTTTAAAGAGTGCTCGCTGTGAGGCAATGCGTACCGAAGAGGGCCTTAAACAAGCAGCAAAAACCTTAGAAGACCAAGATATTGATGCCTTAATTGTGGTGGGTGGTGATGGCTCCTTTAACGGATTAATAGCATTAAAAGATTATTGGCAAGGTCAGCTTATTGGCATTCCAGGTACTATTGATAACGATCTTGACGGCACTGACTTTACCATAGGTTTTGCAACGGCGGTGAATACCGGTATTGAAGCTATTGATAAAATACGCGATACCGCCGATGCTTTTGAGCGAATTTTTATTGTTGAGTTGATGGGGCGAAACAGCGGACATCTTACATTCAATGTGGGGATAGCATGCGGCGCAGAACAAGTACTTTCTTTTGAAAATTTCTCGGTAGCAGAGCAACAAGCTAAACTTGAAATATTAGCAACTGAAATTAGAAGTGCTCAACAAAGCCGACATAGTAGTTATATTATTGTGATTGCCGAAAATCTATGGCCAGGTGGTGCCTTTGAGATGGCAAAAACATTAACAAAACTGGCAGGTATCGATTGTACAGCTTGTGTTTTGGGTCATATTCAACGGGGTGGTTCACCAGTACCTAAAGATCGGTTATTAGCAACTAAGATGGGCGTCGCAGCTGTTCAAGCTATTGTGTTAGGTGAAAACCAAATTATGATCGCAGAGCAAAACAGTGGTACTTGTTACATACCACTTGAACAGGCTATTAAGCATTTAAAAGTGGTGAGTAAGCAACTCATTGACGCTCAAACCAATATATTGGCATTAACTGCGCAAAATCAATATTAGCCAGTTTTTCTAAACGCTATTGCGGCTTTTCAATGAAATCATAAAGTGCTTTAAATTGTAGGGTTAAATTATGCTTAGGTGCAAAGTAAGGTAATGGCATTGCATGTTGATGAGACTCGCGCATTTTTACTGAGCTATTTAACATGACAGGTAAAATTGGATAGCCCGCTTCTATTAACTCATCTACTAGTTGTTTCGGTAACTTAGCTCGAGGTTGAAATTGATTAACGATTACCCCTTCAATAGTTAACTCGTTATTGTGATCTTCACATATTTCATGGATGGTTGCAGAAACACTTTCTAATGAATGGCGAGAAAAGGCATCGCAATCAAAAGGGATCAAAACTCTGTCGGCCCCAATTAATGCAGATTTGGTATAAAAATTTAGCGCCGGTGGAGTATCTATGTATATTTCGTCATAAAACTCTTCGAGCTTTTCCATTGCTTTTCTAAGGGCAAAAATTTTGTAGCGAGATTCTAGTTTATGCTCGATTTCAGGTAGTTTATCGCATGCAGGCATAATAAAAAGATTTTCGAATGGTGTGCTAAAAACAAACTCTTCTGCGCCTCGTGCGGTGCCAAAGAACCCGACACTTTGATTTAAATAATCAGCAACTGAAAGATCACATACTTGGTCACCTAACAAATAATGACTTGAATTCGCCTGAGGATCTAAATCTATTACCAAGGTTTTTTTACCCGACATAGCACTTACCGCAGCTAAATTACAAACAATACTCGTTTTACCCACTCCACCTTTTTTGTTAAAAATCAATCTGCGCACTATATTAACCTCGAATGAATTATTTATTGAAAACGTTACTTATTTCTAATTTAAGCGCGATTATAATAGCACAAAGTTATTAGAATTTAGCTAATGAAAACTTTAAAGTTAATTGATTATTCATCAGTTAACCAAAATCATTCGATTTATTATTTTAATTACTATTACTCGTTATTTACTAATTTTAAAGATAACGAAAAGCTACTGCCTTGGCCTAACTTACTGTCAACAAATAGCTCAGAATTTAAGATTTTACTGAGTTTTTGGCTAATGGCTAAGCCTAAACCTGCATGTTTTGTGTTGTCTTCAATGGCATTACTTGCCCTGTATCTGGCATCAAAAATGTAGGCTATGTCCTCTTTACTAATTCCTGAACCGTTATCGGTAACGGCTATTTTTACTTTACTGGTTAACTGACTAACAATAACAGCAACTTCTCCACCTTCACGGGTGTGCCTAAGGGCATTCTCTAACAAATTAGTAATAATGCGTTCTAGTTTAGCGATATCAGAATAAACAATATAACGACACTGCTGTGGCTGTAAGATCAAACTGATGTTTCTATCACTGGCTTTAAGCGCGAATTTAGCAATGATGTCGTGAAGTAACTCACCAATAGCAAAGGTTTCTAAATTCACTGTTACTTGGCCATCTTCAAGGTGAGCTAATTCAAATATTTGATCAATTAAGCGCTTTAATTGCATAGCATTGCGTTGAGCTGTGGCTAAGTATTCAGCTTGGTCTTTTGATGAAAGTTGATCACCTTTCATTACCATGGTTTCTATGTACCCTTGCATTGTTGCTAATGGGGTACGTAAATCATGGGATAAATGTGTTAACAGTTCACGGCGTATGCGATCGTTTTCAGTTAATTGCGCAAATTGTAAGTTAATTTGTGCGACCATATCCCTAAAAGTATTACCAAGCATATGTACTTCGTTATTCTCACTATTTTTCCATTGTCTTAACGTGACTTTAGATTGATCGAATTTTGCAGCTTTAATAGCCTGCATATCACTGGCTAATTGTTTGATGGGGGCGGTGAAGTAACGAAATAAGGCTAATAAAATAAGTAATAACAACAGTAATGCGCCAATGAGTAAACCACTGTATTGCTGTAAATTTTCATCATTTTTAACTTGGTTGAAAATTGAATCATAAATTTCACCACCGATAATAACGTAAAGATAACCTTGTAAGTTTTCTCCACGGTATATCGGAGCAGCAGAAAATATTTTTTGTTTATCTAAATTACGCGGATCATCACCAAAAACGGGTGTCGCGTCTGGGTTGGCAATTAAAGCAACTAAAGGACTTAGTTCAACTGATTGACGTTTTATTTTGTCTGGCTCAGCTGAGTAAGTAATGATCTTACCTGCAGGATCGAGAAAGTAAAATTCAAAAGCTGGGCCTAATATCATTAAAGAATGAAATAAGTTTTCTAAGGCTTTTTTATCATAAACGCCATCTTGGAGTAGTGGGTTGTCGTGGGCTAAATGTTCAGCGAGTTTTAAATGTAATTGTTGCTCTGCTTGAAATTTTGACTGTTCTGCTAACGAGTTACTCCAATAGAAAAGTAATGACGCCATGATAAGAAATGCGCAACAAATTGAAAAAGCGAGCCGATGGTAAAGTGAAAGCATGATTAATGCACTCCAGGAGAATTTAATTTATAGCCTACGCCCCAGACGGTTTGGATGATTTTTGGATCGGTACAATCTTCTTCTAATTTATTGCGTAAACGATTGATATGTGAGTTTACCGTATGTTCATAACCACTATGGTTATAATCCCAAACGCCATCCAATAATTGAGCGCGAGAAAATACTTGATCTGGGTTTTTACAGAAAAAATCTAACAATTCAAATTCGGTTGAGGTTAAATTGATGGCCTTATCTTTGTAGGTAACTTGATGGTAACGATGATCGATCAATAATTGTCCTATGCAGGTGCTGTTATCACTTCGAGCTCTTTCACCATTACATGGATTATCCGAATTATTTGTCGAAATATTATGTTTATTTCTATCATGAAGGGCATGTACTCGTCTGAGTTGAGTACGCACCCTAGCTTGTAATTCACGGATACTAAAAGGTTTTGTCATGTAGTCATCAGCGCCTAATTCAAGCCCTAGTACACGATCCGTTTCTGATGTTTTTGACGTTAACATTAAAATCGCCTGCAAGGGTTTTATTTGACGCAGTTGTCGACATATATCTAGGCCGCTAATGCCGGGTAACATGACATCGAGCAACACCAATTGATAATTTTTATTTAGCGCTAGCTCAATTGCCTCTTGGCCATGGCCGCAAATATCACTGTCTATATCTAATTCAGTTAAATGTACTTGAATTAATTTTGCTATATCAATTTCGTCTTCAACAATTAAAATTTTATCTTTCATGTTTTTGCCCTAGCTAACAATCTTCCCTGATTGTTAGCTAGGCAAGTTTGTTTACTGTGTTCTTTTGATTGTTAATTTTATCGCAGGGTTATCAAATCGATGCGCCTGAGTTAATACTGAGCTAGATAAACCATCGTCTTGACTAACAACACCGGAATGATAGCCAACAAAGTCAACATCATCGCGAGTTGCATCAAATCCAGCACCACCATCGGCAGGGCCAGGAATAGTACCAACTGCTTCGGTGTTTAATTCAGTACCGGCATCATAAACGTTTAAATTCCATGATTTTGTATCATCTACAGCCATGGTTGATATATCTATACCAGTAAGACCTGAGAAAGCATCATTTGTATTCACTAACATTGTTACCGCAGTAAAATAAGTTGCCATTCTGTCGGTAGTACTAAGCTCAACGGTGCTCATAGAACCAGGTAATATCACGCCCTCGCTAGACTTTTGGGCTAGAGCATTAGTATCGGCGAGAAAATCTGAGTTATCACCGCCTTCAGCGAGTTTTTCTAATGCGACAGAAGCAGTATTACCAACCATCCACATTTTGGTATCAGCATGTAAAATAACGGCTAAAGGAGACAAGGGTTGCGCGTAAGTTAAGTTTGTGACGGTAACCGTGTAACTATACTCAACGGGATCAGTAGCGTTGTCATTATGGTTACATGCTGATAATAGTAATGCTAATGTTGCCATTAGTGTGAGTTTACTTTTATTTAGCGAACGCTTTGTGACTAAAGAAAGGGTCGACATGAGTTGCTCCTTATTGAATGGTAACGGTTAATTTAGCAACAGGATTTAACCAGCGGTGTATGCTGTTATTTAAATCACTTTTGCCACCATTCATATCATCATCACCGATACTGCCTCGATGAATATGAACCATAGTATTGCTTTCTGTATCAGTAATGCCAGTAGCACCTGTGCCTGAACCGCCACTTGGTGCTCCTGGAATACCCAGTACACCCGGTGCACCACCGCCATTGATAACTTCATTGTTGGCTTCGGTACCCGCATCATAAGCATTTAACATAATGGTATATGTGCCAGCGTCTGTTGGAATTTCCCAGCTATCAACACCAACAAAACCATCATTAGAAGGAAGTATCATTGCGGCCATTGATAAGTGAGTATTGGCACTGTCATTGGTTAGCATATACGTTGTTGACATGCCCGGTGCTAAAAATCCGCCAGCAGGGTTTTCGTTGGTATTCGCATTAGCATTAGAAAGAATTGTTACTAAACTTGAAATATCTCCCCCTTCTGCCATTGCTTGTAACTCAGCAGAAGCGGAAGTTCCCACCATAAAAATATGATCGTCTCCCGTATGTGCAGACGTAACGATTGGCGTGAAGTGTAAGCCTTGTGTTAAGTTCGTCACGGTAATTGATAAGTCTTGTGCTTGTACTTGAGAGCTAGCGAAAATAAGCGCGCTAACGCTGAGTAAGGCATTCACTTTCTTAAGGTTTGTTTTTTTATTTGTGTTCATGATTGTATTCACCTTCTCTAAAAATTGTTATGGATTATAAAACTCAAGAGAAAGTATGAAGGGGATTTATTGTGACAAGGTCACGAAGTTATCACTATTTGGTTACTTAATTATCACAAAATTATCACAAGGATAAAATAGAGAGGGATCATTAGACGATCCCTCAACGTTCATTACGATTTTAATACATAGAAACTTAACGTTGTTTATCTATTCTCACGGTACTGTTGGCTAAATAAACCATTCTGACCTTATCATTATCGAGAAAAACCATATTCTTATCATAGTCTTGGATTACCATGAATTGCTTGCCATTATCTACTTTGATCATTAACTCAACTAAGTGAGTAATTACTTTTTTAGGCTGACTATGGCGATTGTTAGACAGAGAACTGCCAATAATGGCGCCTAGTATGGTCGAAATATCTCTGCCACTACCACTGCCAAATTGGTTACCAATAACACCACCAGCGAGTGCTCCTCCAAAAGTGTGCCAACCATTTTTTTTATCACGTACTAATTCTTCATGCGTAATATTACGTACAGATACTATGCTGCCAAAGAGTACTTTTTCTACGGGGACCGCTTTGTTTCTGTCGTAATGGGCATAAACGGTTGAAACGTTAAAAAATAGAATACAGAACGTTAATATGCCTAGATATATTGTTTTCATATCGCCTCCTACCAACTAACAAATTTTTTCTCTTTCGTTTTTCGAATTTCAGTCTCATCAGCCCATTCCACTAAACCGCTTTTTAAATCCATTAAGCGTAAGGTGAATTTATAATAAACGTCAGCCTTATCTTTGTTCGACTTTACAATACTGGCTAAGTTACCGTAGAGCATATATTGTGCACCCACTTGCTGACCAAAAGCGATGGCTTTACTAGTATCTACCATACCGCTATTTTGTTGAAATTCAAGTTGCTCACGTGCAGCGTCTGCACGCCCCATATCAACAAAACGGAACTTACCAGAGCGTAATAGCTTGGTTGAAATTGAATCAGTAACAGATTCGGTATCGATGTGCTCACTGGTTTTATTTTTTATGCTTTCAACAAAAAGGATCGGTCGAGTGTTTGCTGTTAAGGTGCCTACGACAGGCGAGACTAATAATGAGTCTGTCATTTTGCTAGCAAATTTTTGTAAATCTGTTGACCCGAAGTTGATGTCGTTAGTTTCAACAGCAGTAGCATCGCCATAGCGAATAACTGATTTATTTGTACAACCACCTAATGCGATTAGGGCTAGGCTAACGCCGGTGGCAACTATTAATTTCTTCATAATTTTGTCCTTTTATACCTATAGAATTTTATTCTATAGGTAGTTTAATATTTGAAAAATTTTTCATTCACTTCACGAACATAAAGGCTAAATGTAGCCACTTGAGGTATTGGTGCTAAACTTGACACTGTTTTGGTTTGCATGCCGTGTAATTCAATTGACTGCCACGGGCTTTTATCTGCTTCAATAATAAATCCGTCATGATCAAACCACTGAAATTGATATTGCAGTTGTTGTGACTTTTTATAGGAGCTAGTAAGACTTAAATTTATTTGTAATAAATCATTTGGTTTACGTGTTTTTATTTCACTGATATAGAGTCGATTTTCTAGTTGCTTATTATGCACTTGCAAATGTTTACCGTATTCTTGTTCTGGAGCAAGTTGCTCACTGCCTAT
Source organism: Colwellia sp. (assembly GCA_034111385.1). Classification (GTDB taxonomy): domain Bacteria; phylum Pseudomonadota; class Gammaproteobacteria; order Enterobacterales; family Alteromonadaceae; genus Colwellia. Next base: position 27,565 of record JAWUXK010000087.1, read on the forward strand.
GCCAGAAGTAACCGGAGCAATATTTACACAAGCACTAATAAAAAAAATTGGCAGTATGAGCAGTAAACGTTGAGGGGAATATTTTATGAATTGCATAATGGTGTTTCCTCGTAAAAGTATAGCGTGTTATAAGTTGAAAATATTATGGTCAATGTAAGTGCCAATAGTATTTAGTGTGACTAAGGTTTGTTTATTTTGATTAATGGATACGTCTATTTGCTGATTGATACCATTAATGTGCATGTTAAGTGTATGAGTACCTACCGATAAGTTAACTCGTAAAATATGAATGCTATCAGGTAGGGTACTCCAACTACGTGTATCCGCTTTTTCAGTGGCAATATTATATAGGTTAGCAAATAAATTACCGAGTTCACCGCCTTTTATCGTTAATTTTTGCCTTATTTCTTCTTTAGAGAGTATGCGTGCTATTTGTCTAGTGACTATTATTGGCAATTGATCTTGTAATTGTTTGGCGGCTAAGGATTGTAAGCGTACAATTTCTTCTGCTTGATAATTTTTACCTTGGTACGTTAGCGTTAAAGGTGAATATTCAGTTAACTGGTTTTGGTAACTAGGTAAAGCAACACTATAAAAGCGCATATCATTGTGTCTAGTATAAATAGGTAACCTTAATGATGTTTCTTGCTTAGCCCCTACAATGCCATTTTCAATGATAATAACAACTTGTCCCTGACGTGCATTATTACTTTTTGTAGTAATGGCTTTTGCGAAGCTTCCTTTAAATCGGCTTATATCGTCAGTCATATGTAAAATATTTGCTAAACGCCATACATCTTGTTGCAAATAGTGGTTTTCAGGATAAATTTCTAACGCTTTTTTATAATCAATATAGGCATCATTTTTTTGATTTGCTGCTTCATAAAGTAACCCTGATAAATAAAAGGTATAAGCATTTTGAAAACCATTTTTTACATTGCCAATGGCACGACTCATGGTTGGGTATTGTTGAGGTAAGTTATCGCTGTTGGTTCCATTTTCTGTATTGCTTTGTTGGCTAGTATCAATATTGTTAGCATTGGCTTTTAACGCGTTTTCTTGTACTAAATTAGCGCGTCTCACTTCTACCAAAGCGGCAGATAAATCTTGTTGAGAGAGGTAGTTTAATGCTTGATAACTATGTAACATACTTTGTTCATATAGAGGGATGTCATAGCGAATAGCATTGTCATTGCTCATGACAGCGGTAACATTTTCAATCCCTCGGCTCAGTTCAATTTTCGCCCCTTGCTGGCTTTGTTGTATTTGCTTATAGGCTTGTTCAAAATTTTCTATACTTTGCTTATTATTATTCGCCAAATATTCTAAACGTGCTTTTTCTAAGAGCCCTAAACTATAGTTTCTATCATTACTGCTACGTATAGGTATTAAGCTAATTGCTTGTTGGAAATTGCCTTGTTTCTGTGCTTGTTTTACGCCAAGCATTTGTTGATTATAGTTACTAAACAACTCGGTAAAGGTGTTGGTACTACAGCTACTAAGTAAGGGAATAGCGAGTAAGAAAAGGCGAGTTTTATGAAAAAAAGTATACATGTAACTAGCTTATCGTTTTTACAGCATATGGCAAGTCGGTTTTTTGAATGTAAGTAAATACACCCATCAAAATAGACTTAGGCACTAAGTGAACATTATTTAATGCATTGGCAAGTTGTTTTAAGCGAGTTTATCTTTAAAATTTATTACTATCAGTGATACCTCTACTTTTAATATCCTAAAAGTAGAGGTGCTCTATTTAACTATCAGTTGAACTTTGCATATCATCACTCGTTTGTGTTTCAATTTCTTCAGGATCTACTTCAATAACAGGGATTGTTTCCTTAACACTAAAATGAACGCAACT
>JAWUXK010000088.1:0-7972 GCA_034111385.1 Colwellia sp.
GCGGTGAGTCAGATTGACTTTCAATTGCTAACTTAATTTCCTCAGAAAAATGTGCACAACCTCTATCAATCCATTGCTGGCTACTTAAAGCAGTCAAGAAAAACTGTGCTCGTTCAGCTGGCGTTAAACAGGTTCTGTTAATTGGTAAAGCGTTTTGCGCATGTGTACTTAAAAAGTCATAAAGCTTTAAGTCCCAGCGGTAAACATTCCCAAAACTTGTTGCAGCAACTATACCCATTTCAGTAGTCAGAAACTCAACGTCAGTAGTTTTAATACTCAGAAAATCAACGTCAGTAACAGTCCTATCGTGAATTAAGTGTTTCACTTTTTGACCATTACTTGCTTTCCAGACTATTGGTTGACTATCATCAGACCCTGTAACAATAAATTCTCCATTGGGGCTAAATACGGCAAAGTAGGAGGAAATAATCCTTTTCATTTCGATAGCATGCTTCTGATTAAAGTCATGATTGAGTTCGTATAACTTTGAACCATCTAGGCTGGACAACACCACTACTTTATCAGCTGTAGTACCGACGGCTATTTTATTACCACTAGGTGAGAATTTTATGTATGCAATATTAGAATCGATTTTTACATTAAATTTAAGTTGATTACTTGAAACTTCTTGGTATTTAAGATTGTTTTCACTGTCTTGCAGTATGATTTTTTTACTATTAGGAACATACTGAATAGCGACTATTTCGTAATCAACATCAATACTCTCAATGAGTTTTCCTAACTCTGCATCAAAAATTTGAAAACTATTTTTAGAATATATAAGTATTTGAGAATCATCTGGAGAAAACAACATGCCAATGATGTCTTTTATCGATTTAATGTCAGGTAAAGCTTTATTTGAATTGTTGGATAAAGTAATAATTGCGGGTTGATTATTAGCAAAGTCGATTAACTTTGTTCCTATCGAGTTCAACTTAGGAAAATTAGTCAGCCTTGTGCGTGCTTTAGAATAATAAACCTGTTTATTTAACTCGAAGTCCCAGACAATCGTTTCCCCGTCGAGTGTGTAACACACTACAGATTTTTGGTTTTCACTAAAGGCAATATCAAGCGAATTTTTTGCACTAAATAGCTGAGTTAATTCCTTATCCCCCTCAAGATTTGTAGAAAAAACACCCTTCGTACTGCCAAGTACAATTGTTTGCTGTTTTTTTAAATATTTAATTTTTGTCACTATTTCGCTAGCATCAAATAGCATCTTAGATTTATCACTACTTACAGGCTTTATTCTCCAAAGAGAGCCGGTATTATCTTCCGAACCAGTTAGCGCGTATTGACTATTAGGGCTAAAGGAAATCGACGTAATATCTCCTTTATGGAGAAATACATTTTTGATTGTGAAATCAGTATTGCTTACAAGGAAAGCTTGAGTCTCCGAATGAGCTAATAATGTATATTCTTGATCGGGGCTTATTGCGCCTATTAATAATTTTCCATTAATATCGTTGAAATTAAACAAGTTATCAACAAAGTCTTCATCAACTGAATCATTTCCTTTATCATTATTTTTCTTAAAAGAATAAAACCCAGTTTCTTTAGAATCGCCAACTAATAACACTTCACTTTCTTTTTGATTAAAAATCACATCACTGAAGCTCGATTTCCCTTTTATTACTCGCAGAGGAGTTGCTTCCTTTGCATCCCAGATAGTGACCCCCTCTGAAGATAAAGTAGCAATATATTTATCATTTACACTATAAACAGCCTTAACAATAGGTAGATTATGGTTTAGCGAGCTTTCACGCTCACCTTTATTTGCCGACCAAATAGCAGCTACACCATCATCTGAAGCGGTTAAAATAAAATCTCCCGAGTGACTATACGATATGCTATTAACTTTATCTCCATGAGTTAATTGATAGCGAGGCTGTTTATCCCTGTTGTCAGTCTTACCCTTATCTTCTATATTCCAAACTTCTACAACACCATTTTTTGTTGCTAGTGCCACATTATTACTAAACGACGAAAAGGATGTAGCCAGTATTTCGCTATTAGCACTGAATTCAGCAACCGTATTCCCATCAACTGAGTTCAAAACCGATAATGTTTCATTATCTACTACAAGGAGGTAAGCATCATTATTAGTATATGCGACAGAATCAATTAGCCCGGGCAATTCAAAAAAAGCCACCTTTTTACCATCATCAACCGACCATGTAGATATACTATCCTGGGTAAATTGATAAACATTCTCACCGTTTTTAGAAAAACGGTTAAGTTCTACATCTTCATTTTCCTGAAAAACAGAATGTTTAATACTCTTTTGAATAGCAGTTCTAAGTGGTTCGATATTTTGCAGTAGGGGGCGCTCTCCCCCATATGTTCCTGGCAGTGCATTTAAGCCAAGCAATAAGGCAATATCATAATTACCTTGCTCAACTTGTTGACGTGACAAATCCATAAGGAAATTGCTTTGTGTCATTAGTGCAGTATCGCGTTGAGCAGTTGCTCTATCACTTTCTTGACTAGCGAGTAATAGAGATGCTTCTGCTATCTTTTGTTTTTCAACAGCTTGCCAACCAAAATACCCTGCAATTATCGTTAAAACAATCGCTACACTCATTCCTAATGTTGTACGTTTAGCTACAATTTTTTGCGCTTCAACTTGTCGTTTTTGCGCCTCTGCTAATTTTTTAGCTTCCGCTAGTTCTTTATCTCGTTGTTCATTTTCTACCACTCGGCATTCATTCAAATAATCCCAATTAGATTGTTGTAAAAACTGTGAGAGATCCTCACGCCGCTTCAGCTCTTCTGCATCTTGTAATCTGCCGGCATTATGACTTAACCAGTCGGGTGATCTTTCATTTGCCTCCCAATCTCTACTCGCTCTTTGTACTCCTTCTAACGTGGTTAATGCAGCAAAATCATCGTCTAACCATCCTTGCAATAAGCCCCATTGTCTTAGCAAAGCTTCGTGCGCCGGTTCAATAGTTGTTTCGTTAGTAACAATATCAATATCGGTGGCCAATAATCTTTGTTCGATTAGGTGATGAATTATTGGTTTGGCTTCGGCAGGTATTTCACTCAGTTTTGCTACTCTGCGTCTTGGCGTTTGACTATCAGGATCAATGCCGGCAAGCCAAGGAATTAAGCCGCGTCTTAATAAAGCGGTCACCGCTTTTCTATCATTGGGCAATGAAGGATCTTTTTCTGCACTCTGTAAAGCTCTCTCAACGGCAGCTTCAATTGCGCCTTCTAGGCCTCCCATCATGTGATATTCTTGAAGAGTTAAATCGCCATCACCGCCATACTCCACATATAACCTTTCAAGCGTAAAAGCCAGTAGCGGCAATGCGTCTTTATTACCACCCTTTTCAATATCAATTAATAATTGTTGAGTTAATTCCGCTTCAATTTTAAGCGGTCTATCCGAATCTTTTAACCTGGCGGCAGGACCTTCTATGACATTATGGTAAGCACCTTGCGGCATGGGGGTTAAACTAAATGTTTGCTGCGATAAACCTTCAAGCGCTTTATAAGTTTGTAATTGCTCAAAACTGTCCGAGCGAATAGTAAATAAAATAATTAAAGGTAAATTTGAATCGGTAGCTAACAACTTTAATAGTTCTAAAAACTGTTTTGCTTCTTCGGCGCCTTCACTATGAAATAACTCCTCCCCTTGATCAATGGTTAACACTAATGTTGGATGGGTTGATTGTGTTTCACCCTCTAGGGATGGCAATGTTGATTTTTGAGACAGTTCACGGAGTAATTCAAATAGTTTTAGGGTTGCTTTTCCTACTTCTGACTTAGGTTCTTCGATATTTTCTTCTGTACTACTCTGGCTATCCTCAATTATTCCCCGTAAAACACCACGAGTGATCCCCATTTTTTGTTGTTCGAATGCACTGTTAAGAGAGTAAAGTAACCCATGTTCGCCCCACAATACTGAATGCTCAGGCCTAATAATTGGCAGGGTTAAAAATTGACGTTCATCACGACTTAATCTAGGTAAAATACCTGCACGTAAAAATGATGATTTACCAGCGCCAGATGCACCTAGAATAACCATAAATCGAGGAGGAGGATCAGCACGAAGTCCCCTAAGCCTCGCGAGTAGTTCATTAGTTGGTGCTTCTCGACCAAAAAATATACCTGCATCATCCATTTCAAGTGGCAGCATTCCTCGATAAGGCGTTCGTTCTAAATCATGTTTTGGTGGCCAATCATAAAATAGCGGATCTAAGCCAGCTTTGACTAAGCCTGATTTTAACCGTGTCAATCCAGAACGAGAAAAATGGATATGCTGCTCTTCACCCGTTTTAGGGTGAACAACTCGGGAAATTTCGTGGTCATTACCCGTAGCCAAGTTAACCAACTGCCAGGTTTCAGTTAGCTCAGCAGGTAAAGATTCAATAGGAATGTCTTCAATCAACAAACCAATGATTCGCTTGTTTAATCGATGGGCCAAGCGGAACTCTTTACGACACCATTCTGAGTCAATCCAATGCTGACTAACACAAAAGAGTACAGCATCGCAGCGATTGGCAGCATCATGAAGCGCCCGCTCCCATCGTTCGCCAGCAACAATACCCCGCTCGGGATCAAGGTCTAAAAATAACTCATCCCAACCTTGATCAACTAGCCAAGTTTGTAGTGCAATAGCAGCAAAGTCATTCTGACTTGAATGGCTTATGAATAAATACGACATTGTCTCAATCCTTCAAACTCTTTTGTAATGGTGTCTTTTGTTTAATAATGCAGATTAATTATTTTATTCTAGTATGGTCTGTCTCTAATACTTTAACAATCATATTGTTACGTTAATATACTGAAAAATCACTTTATAACATAAAGTCTCTTACGCATTTTATTGACTAAGCTCTACTGCTAATACATTATAAAAAAAGTTAAAAGTGAACATTCACCTAGTGCTTAAATAGCAATCGGAACTCTTTTATTTATGGAAAATAACGGCCAATCTAGCCAAGATAAGAAATACCTCGCTTTTATAAGTTATCGTCATGCCGATAATAAAGAAGATGGTCGCCAATGGGCAACTTGGTTACATCATGCGATTGAAACCTACGAGGTGCCAAAGGATCTCGTTGGTAATAAAAATGCTAAAGGTCGAGAAATTCCAGCTCGTATATACCCAATTTTCCGTGATGAAGAAGAATTACCGGCCGATGCAGATTTAAGTAATGTAATTACCAGAGCATTAGATGATAGTTATTTACTAATCGTTCTCTGTTCACCTAGAGCTGTTAGTTCACCTTATGTTGCAGAAGAAATTGATTATTTTAAGAAACAAGGGAATTCCGATAGCATTATTGCAGCCATTATTGATGGCGAGCCAAATACCAGTTGGGATGACAGTAAATTTTCTCTAGGTTTTACTAAAGAAGATGAATGTTTTCCGCTACCTTTACAATTTGAATATGATGAATCAGGTCAAGCAACCACAAAACATGCTGAACCTATTGCCGCTGACTTTAGATTAACCGAAAACGGTAATTGCTCACAAGGCTGGACAAATAGTGAAGCCTATCGACAAGATTTAAAAAAACAAGGCATTGCTAGCAAGGCTATCTCTGACAAAGTAGAGCTTTATGAAAAACAGCAACATCTAATGCTGTTAAAAGTTATTGCTGGAATATTAGGCGTACCTTTAGGCCAATTGACTCAACGAGATAAAGAATACCAATTAACGCTAGAGCGGCAAAAGGCGAAAAGACTTCGCCAATGGTTATCAGCAGTGGCAATGCTAGCAATAATTTCAGTTGGTGCCGGTATTTGGGCATACATCAACCAACAAGAAGCAATTAAACAAGAGTCAATAGCTCGACAACAAACCATCGAAGCCAAAAAACAAGAATCCATTGCTATCGAAAAACGTGATGAAGCTTTACTAACACAAAGTCGTTTTTTAATGGATCTAGCCAAACAAAAAAATAAAGATGGAGATTATGACACTGCTCTTCTATTAGCGTTGAATGCTATTCCGGGTGAATTCGGTGGTGAACGTCCAGAAATTCCTTTTTTATCTGAATTACGCTATGCCACTTCACATGCTGATTTACACACTAAACTGCATAGAAAAAACCTTAATGGCAAAGTCTCTTTGAGCCCCGATGGCAAAATCTTTATTTTCCCTGAGAAGAATGGTCCGTCTTATATTTGGTCACTTGAGACAGGAAAGGCTCTTAACCTTTATCACCCTAGTGATAAATATACCATTGAACGGTCAATATTTAGTCATGATGGAAAAATCATAGCCTCCTCCACCGGATATACTATTTATTTATGGTCTGTTGAAGATAATAAATTAATTACAACTATCAAGCCAGATTCTAATGACTCTCTTAAGGTAGTAGAAATAGTATTCAGCCGAGATAATTCTAAACTCGCTTTATTATACTCTGACGACTCAATATTAGTATTTGATATAAATACTTCAGAAAAACTATTCACATTCAAAAATGATAATAAGAGCTTAAATAGTTTTAGCTTTACTTACCGCTTACGCTTTAATCAAGATGATAGTTTACTCTACATGGCAACTAGTAATAATGATGTGTATGTATGGTCATTAATGACAGGAAAATTAGCTTTCACTGCCAAAAGTGCTAATGATAATTCATTAAGTACTTTCTGGACTAGACACCCTGTAATGACTGACAACAATACCCTAATTACTTGGGATTCTGAAGGTACTCATATTTGGAATTTAGCCACTAACAAAAAGAAGGACCTTGAAAACGTCCACATTTTCATTAGTAATTCAGGAAAATTTTTAGCCTACTTACCTGCCACAATATCACCCTATGGTGCCTATTCAGCAGAAGTTAAAGAAAAAGCCAAATACCCTACACTTTTTAATACAGAAACAAATACTCAAATTGAATTAGCTCACCCTTTCCAACCAGTTAAAGATATCCTGTTCTCTCCTGATGGGAGTAAAGTGCTAACAATTGACACTTTAAATAATCAGTTTTTATGGTCAACTGAAACAGGACAAAAATTAAAATCCTTTAAGGCTGATTTTTCTAATCAACTACTATTTAGTAAGGATAGTCAGTTTATCGTTGGCGTTGATCAAAGCGATGATTTAATTTCTATTTATTCAGTTGATACTCTTTGGAAAAATATCCCTTCAGATATTAAAAAAAGTAATTCTTTTTATTTTGGAGAAATTAATACGGGTTATTTTATCTCAAATATCATAAATAACGATATAAACAAACAAGTTCAAGAAGTTCAATTTACATCACTCTTTGATGGAAAGTTGATAAAAAAACACGTACTACCATGTAATAACCCATTAAGTTCTTTATCTAATAATAAAAGCTATTTAATGGCTTCTTGTTATTCATCTGATCAATGGGAGTTATATTCCATGACATCAGGTGAAAAATTATCTGATTCCATTAAAGGGCAATCCCCTCCTATTTTTAGTTCCGATGAAAAATATTTTTTTGTTAAAGAGAGTGTAGGTCAATATGCTGTTTATCAATTTGGAAATAAAGAACCCATTATGCATTTTGATTGGGAAGATAATATTTCTAGTTTATCTTTTTCTCCTGATAGCAATTACCTAATAACAGCAAATGAAGATGGTCATATAGTTCAGCACTCATTACTCGATAGTTCAAAACAAAATATCATTACTATCAAAGAAGAAGTTGACGCGATTAAATACAGCCCAGATGGCACCTTATTAGCGATTAATACTAAGAAAAAAAACCTCCATCTTGTATCATTCGCCAGTAAAAAAATAATGAAAACCCTTAGCGCTGAAAAGGGCTATGAATATTTTTTGTTTAGTCATAATAATGATTATTTATTTACCATCAATAAACAAAAAGAGGCAACGCTTAATATCTGGCCCCTTAAAACTAATACCGAGCCAACCTCTATTTATAACATATCAAGCTACGGTGAAGAGCAAATCAAACTGAGTAAAAACAATAATATGTTTATCATTACAAACGAGAAAGAAGTTTGGTCA
>JAWUXK010000089.1:0-36395 GCA_034111385.1 Colwellia sp.
GCGATAGCCGCTTTTACAGGTGAAATTTCAGTCTGTTCAGTATCACTTGTTTTCTCATCACTGGTGACAGGCAATTCAGTATCATTGTTTTCAGCCGCTTTCTTTGCTTTTACACGTGCAAGTGCTGCCGCGACTGCAGAACCAGCGCTACTGCCATCAGCGGCTTTTTTATTCATGGCTGCTTTTCGAGCAGCGGCGGCTTTTTCATGTTTTTCTTGTCGGGCTATTTTTTCTTGCTCTAAGCGAAGTTTTCTCGCTTCAAAACGTGATTTTGCTTTTTCTGCTTTGACATCAAGTTGTTGTTGCTGGCGTATTTCAGCTTTGGCAACACGATAATATTGTACCAAAGGAATTTGACTAGGACAGACATAGGCACAAGCTCCACAGTCAATGCAATCAAATATATTAAGTTGCATTAATTGTTGGTGATCTTTTGCTTTTGCACTCCATTGTAACTCTTGAGGTAATAATTGGCTCGGGCAAACATCAGCACATTGGCCACAGCGAATACACTCGGTCTCATTTGAATTATTATCAAAAGCGCTTGGCATCTCAATTTTACTTGGCGCTAAAATGCAGTTGCTAATTTTAACAATAGGCACTTGCTCATTTAAAATGCTGAATCCCATTAATGGGCCACCCATAATTACGGGGGGATGTGACATAGGTAAGTTTTTGGATGAACTTTTCTCGCTAATATCTTCATTAACAAAGCCAGCTTGTTCAAGTAAGTAACTAACTTGTGTTCCTAATAAAGCCCACACATTTTGAGGTTTCGTTAAGGCACCTCCTGACAGTGTTACCACTCGGCGAATAAGAGGGATATCATTGATAACGGCATCACTGATAGCAAAACAGGTTGCCACATTTTGTACCACAATACCTGAATTAATGGGTAAACTGCCGCTGTTAACTTCTTTGCCGGTTAAAATTTTAATTAATTGCTTTTCGCCACCTGAGGGGTATTTAGTAGGAAGAACACACACTTTTATTTTATCAAGGTGCTTAGTCGCTTGTTGTAACGCTTTTGTTGCTTCTGGTTTATTATCTTCAATACCGATTAAAATAAATATTGGATTCAGTAATTGATCCAGTATTTTGATACCATCAACAATGGCTTCACTTTGTTCACGCATTAATAAATCGTCAGCAGTAATATACGGCTCACATTCAGCAGCATTGATGATTAGAAAGTTGATATCTGGCTTTGCATTGACTTTTATATGTGTAGGAAAGCCGGCTCCCCCCATGCCTGCTATACCTGCATCAGCAATTTTTTTAATAATTTGTTGTTTGCTTAGTTGGGTGAAGTCTTGGCAAATTTCACGCTTTTTCCACGTGTCTTCTCCGTCCACATCAATAAATAAGCATAATTCACTTAAACCCGAAGGGTGAGCAATGACGGATTTTTTAATTGCACTAATAGTACCACTGGTCGGGGCATGTACTGGCACTGCCATAGGGTTAAAGCTTTGGGTGAGTGCTTGACCTTTAAGTACTTTGTCGCCAACTTTAACAAGTAAGTCACCTTGGCGACCAATATGCTGTTGTAAAGGTAAAACTAACAGATTAGGTAACGACAGCTGCTTAATAGGTTTACTTGAGGTGATCGCTTTTTGTTCTGGTGGATGAATACCTCCATGAAAATGCCAAAACTTATCTTGGTTGATGCGCTCAATAATAGATTCCATGGGGTATATTCTCCTAACCTATTTGCTTCACAGCAATTTTATTTAAATCCCACTGCCAATTCTGAATGGTTTCAGGAGTTGGGCGCATTTCAATACAATCTACAGGGCATGGAGCCACACATAAATCACAACCAGTACATTCATCAATAAGAATGGTGTGCATTTGTTTTGCGGCACCTAATATGGCATCAACAGGGCAGGCTTGGATGCATTTAGTACAGCCAATGCAATCTTCTTCAATGATAAAAGCGACTTTAGGTCTATTGCTTTCTTCTGTCTCGTTTTGTTCATGGTTTTCATCTATAGGCTGAACATCAACACCAAGCAAGTCAGCAATTTTTTTAATTGTGTCTTCACCGCCGGGCGCACACTTATTAATCGCTTCACCGTTGGCAACGGCTTCCGCATAAGGTTTACAGCCGGGGTAACCACATTGGCCACATTGCGTTTGTGGAAGTAGCGCATCAAGCTGCTCAACAATAGGATCACCTTCAACATGAAAACGTATTGAAGCATAACCAAGCAAAGCGCCAAATAAAGCTGAAATTATTCCTATAACAAGGATGGCAATTAAAATATTCATGAGTGTTTTTCTGCCTTAAATTTTAACTAAGCCTGCAAAGCCCATAAAGGCCAAAGACATTAAGCCTGCAGTGATCATCGCTATAGCTGCTCCTTTGAAAGGTGTTGGCACATCAGCATTAGCTAACTTTTCTCTCATGGCTGAAAACATAATTAGCACTAAAGAAAAGCCAACGGCAGCACCGAATCCATAAATAATTGATTCAAAGAAGTTATGCTGCAATCTAAGATTTAATAACGCAACACCAAGTACCGCACAGTTGGTAGTAATTAACGGAAGAAAAATACCTAACAAGCGATAAAGACTGCTACTCGTTTTATGAACAACCATTTCGGTAAATTGCACTACAACGGCTATCACTAAAATGAAACTCATTGTGGTTAAGTATTCAAGGTTTAGTGGTATTAATAAATAGGTGGTAACTAGATAGCTTAGTAAAGAAGCTAGAGTCATTACAAAGGTAGTTGCAAATGACATACCTATGGCTGTTTCAGTACGCGAAGATACCCCCATAAAAGGGCATAATCCGAGAAATTGCACTAATACAAAGTTGTTCACCAGTACAGTGCCGATAAGCAGTAGAGCGTAATCAGTCATTTGCGTTATATGTCAGGATGTTAATTATTAAAAAGCAGAGACCATTATCCTTTTTTTTCTTACATATAACAACACTAGCGTTAGTAGGGGATTGTTTTTATCTAAACATTTAACGTTTGTTCAGGCTTTAAAGTCAACAGGTTTGCTAGACATCTATAATGGTGTAGGTTTACCGATATAAAACCCTTGGCAGCCATCAATAAATAACTTTTCTAAAGTGTGTTTTTCTTCTTGGCTTTCAACACTTTCAGCCAAAACACTGATACTTAATCTGTGCGCTAAATCGACCATTAGTCTTAAGAAATACTGATTGCTCTTATCATCATCAATATCTCGAGTGTAAGAGCTGTCCATCTTAATATAATCAGGCGTTAAATCTCTGAAAAATTTAAATGAAGTTAAGCCAACACCAAAACGCTCAACAGTTACTCGTGAGCCAACCCGATGTAGCATCTCAATTAGACGTTTACTGGTTTTAATATTTTGTTGTAAACCATATTCAGTTATTTCAAAAACTAATCGAGGTGCAACTTTAGGTTCACGTAATAGTTTTCGTTCAAGCCAAACCATAAAGTGTTCGTCGCTAATACTACGCGCACTAATATTTATACCAAAACTGTGATCAAGCATACTTTTATTAATAATTTGATTGATTGTTGTTTCAATAATAAGTTTATCAATAGCAATAATCTTATCTAGCTTTTCAGCCATAGCGATAAAAGAGGCGGTAGGGAACATTTCATCATTTGAATTAAGAAAACGCGCTAAGATTTCACCGTAAACTTTATTATTTCTCCCGTTAGGTTGAATCGGTTGTAATAACAAAGTAATTCGCTGATTTTCTAACACGCTATCTATTTCTTGTCGCCAGTTTTGGTTGCCATAGCTAGCGTTGTTGTTATGTAAAATATCGGTATCTTTTTGTGAATACCAAGCATTAGAGCTCTTAGTTTGGGCTACGCTCACTCCGGTGTCAGCTAAAGCAAGTAATTCACCTAATGGTTTAGATTTATCAAAGTTTACTAAACCAGAATAGGCTACAGAGTCTAGTGCTGATGCTTGTTGATATTCATTAAATAAAATCGTTAATTCATCGGCAAAGTTTTCAGCGTCTTTCAATTGTATATTAGGTAATATACAGGCGAAATCTGAACTGTTTAATCTAAAGGCGCAACTGTCTGTGCGAGATGAAAGCGCTTTTTTAATCAAGTCAGCAACATGTGATATATAGTTATCGCCTTCCTTATATCCATGAATTTGATTGATGGTTTGTAACTCAGAGCAGCGAATGATGATTAATACACCAAATGATATCGGACTGTCCTGAATTACTTGGTTTTCATAAAATTGCACAAATCGATTTCGATTATCAAGTTTAGTTAACGGGTCAATATACGCTTCGTTTTCTAAACTGACAGTATTCTCTAATTGTTTGTTGATTAATGCCTTAATATCGATAATACCTTGTTTAAGTTCAGGTATTTCCAATATTTGCTTGTCATGATTTGATATTTCTGTTTCAGGGGTAGGTTCATTAACCAAAGCAAGGTCATTCTTTATTTGCTGGTTTATTATTTTAAAGACGTCTTTATGTCTTTTATTACTTTGCATTGCAGCAAAAAGAGAGATGAAAAATGAGAAAACAATTGAAAATAAAATAACATTAATGACTAAAGCATGTTCATCTGAAAAATTAAGCTGATATTCAACGTTAATATCTAAGGTCTTTGCCTGATGATTTTTTAGCTCTGGTGCAATAAAAGAGAAACCTGTGTCAGCATTCTTATAACTAAATAAAGTTTCGCCTGCTTTATCAGATAATATTAAGCTATTATAAGTTGAAATTTGTTGGAGCTCTTTTGCAATATTTTGAGCAGTGTTCTGTTTATCAGTTTTTGCAACAGACTGCTTTAATAATAAACTCATGAATTTACTATGCTGGGTCGCTTTATCTTCGAGTGATGAAGAAAGCATAGATATAGAAAATGCACCGATAGCTATATTAAAAATTAGCCATAATATTGCATTTCTTAAAAGTAATTGGGGGAATGTATACATGTTGGGTGAAGTAACTCCACAAAAGTTAATGGCACTAATTAAACTTTATGCCTTACTAATAAAAGTGTTTATAGCACGATTTTCTAGACTATACTAACTGATTGTAAATCATAAATTAATTTTTATCATTAATTCCAGTCTTTTAAACACATCATATTTATGAGTTCTTTTGCTAAATTCATTATTCAAGCTTGCGCTTAGGTGTTTGTCGCTATATAATTCGGAGCGCTTAATTGATGCCTTTAGGCAGGTTAAGTTTGTAGCAAGATGTCACTGAAGATTCACTGTTTAAATTAAACGGTAATTTTATTTTTGCTACTAATACTTTTAGTAAACCTGATTAGGTATTCTATTAGTATGGGGTCAGTGAAATAGGCCCCTGTATGGGGTTTTTTTGTTTATGGGGCTAGGTTTAAATCGCTATAAACAAAATATACAGCAAAAATACGCTGGGCTATTAGCCCTTTTTTTGTACCTAAAATTTTATAACAAAAGAAATAGTTAACTTATTTTTAGCTCTTTCTTCATCCTAACAGGAGAAAACGATTGGCTAAATTTGAACAAAAATTAACTGACATGCTTCGCCCCGCTGTGGCTGAAACAGGTAAAGAATTACTTGGTATTGAGTTTATTAGTGCCGGTAATAATTCAGTTTTACGTTTGTTTATTGACCATGAAAATGGCATTAATGTTGACGATTGCGCAGAAGTAAGTCGTCAAGTTGGCGCTATTTTAGATGTAGAAGACCCAATAAGTAGTGAATATAATTTAGAAGTTTCATCACCGGGTGTTGATAGACCATTATTTGAATTAGCACATTTTCAAACCGTGGTTGGTGAAACTGTCAACGTTAAATTATCGATGCCATTAAATGGCCGCCGAAAATTTAAAGGCACGTTAGTTGCCATAGAAAATGACACATTAATAGTAAGTGTTGATGGCATAGATTATGAACTTGTCATCAACAATGTAGACAAAGCAAACCTTGTCGCGAAATTTTAAAAAATTAAGTAAAAATATAAATTTAAGTTTAATAGCAGTAGTTGTTTAACTCCTAGCGGTATAATTCTATTTATAGAACAAAACACATACTTGATTTACATTAATATGTTATTTGTACGATTAAATCAGTTTATCCGCCAGAAGATAAATAGTTACCTAATAATTAAGGCTAAAAAAACATGAGTAAAGAGATATTACTGGTTGTTGATGCTGTATCAAATGAAAAGGCATTACCACGTGAAAGTATTTTTGAAGCAATGGAAACTGCTTTAGAGACCGCAACCAAGAAAAAATATGACGGCGATATTATTGTTCGTGTTTGTATTGATCGTATTACCGGTGAATTTGACACTTTTCGTCGTTGGTTAATCGTTGAAGAGAGCGATGAACCTATGGAAAATCCATACGCTGAAATTAGCTTAGCAGCTGCGCAATTTGATGATCCAGAATTAAATGCTGGGGATTATGTTGAAGATCAAATTGAATCAGTTACCTTCGACCGTGTAACCACACAAACAGCTAAACAAGTCATTGTACAGAAAATTCGTGAAGCTGAACGTGCTTTAATTGTTGAGGCATACCAAGATCAAGTCGGTGAGTTAGTTACCGGCGTGGTGAAAAAATCTAGCCGTGAAAGTGTTATTTTAGATTTAGGTAACAATGCCGAAGCGATAATTTATCGTGATGATATGTTACCACGCGAAACATTTCGTCCAGGTGACAGAGTTCGTGGTTTATTATATGAAATTAAGCCCGAAGCACGTGGCGCACAATTATTGGTGAGCCGTACTAAGCCGGAAATGTTAATCGAACTGTTTCGAGTAGAAGTGCCTGAAATTGGCGAAGAAATGCTTGAAATTAGAAGTGCAGCACGCGATCCCGGTTCACGCGCTAAAATTGCAGTGAAAAGCAATGATAAGCGTATTGACCCTGTTGGTGCTTGTGTTGGTATGCGTGGTTCACGTGTACAAGCTGTATCTGGTGAATTAGGCGGTGAGCGTGTTGATATCGTGTTATATGACGATAACGTCGCTCAATATGTTATTAACGCTATGTCTCCTGCAGAAGTTGCTTCAATTATTGTTGATGAAGACAAAGGCACAATGGATATTGCTGTTGAAGAAGGCAACTTAGCCATGGCCATCGGCCGTAGTGGTCAAAATATTCGTTTAGCAAGCCAGTTAACTGGTTGGGAACTAAACGTAATGACTGTTGCTGATATGAAAGAAAAGCATCAGGCAGAAAACGATAAAGTATTAAATTTATTTATCGATAAGTTAGATCTTGATGAAGACTTCGCTACATTATTATCTGATGAAGGTTTTACTTCATTAGAAGAAATAGCGTATGTACCAGCAGCTGAAATGCTAGAGATAGATGGTTTAACAGAAGAAATCGTTGAAGAGTTAAGAGAGAGAGCTAAAGAAGCACTAACAACTCAAGCACTTGCTAGTGAAGAAACGCTTGAAGGTGCTGAACCAGCTGAAGACTTATTAGCGCTTGATGGTTTAGAACGTCATTTAGCATTTGTTTTAGCAAGTCGTGGTGTGAGAACACTAGAAGATTTAGCTGAACAAGGGATAGATGAAATTAGCGATATTGAAGAATTAACTGAAACCAAAGCGGGTGAGCTAATTATGGCGGCACGTAACATTTGTTGGTTTAACGAAGAATAATTAACACCGGGAGTATAGTGTAAATGGCAGATATAACAGTAGCAGAGCTTGCCAACGAAATTGGTACACCGGTGGAACGTCTAGTGAGCCAATTGGCTGACTCAGGCGTACATAAATCGGCAACCGATGCTATTTCGCAAGACGAAAAAGAAGCATTGTTAGGACACTTGAAAAAACAGCATGGTGACAATTCAGCTGCAAAACCGAGTAAATTAACGCTAAACCGCAAAACAAAGTCAACTTTGACGATGGGACATGGTAGCAAAAGTAAATCGGTTAATGTTGAGGTGCGTAAAAAACGTACTTACGTGAAACGCAGTGAGTTAGAAGAACAACAAATAGCAGAAGCAGCAGAAAAAGCAGAAGCAGAAGCCGCTGAAAAAGCAGAAGCATTAGCAGCACAAAAAGCTGAAGCAGCAGCAAAAGAGGCTGAGAATGCTAAAGCAGCAGCAGTAGCGAAAGCCGAAGTTGAAGCTGAACGTAAAGCCGCAGCTAAAATAGAAGCAGCAGAAAAAGCTAAACAAGTAGCGGCAGAAAAAGCGAAAAACCCTGACAAAGCACCTGTTGCTAAAGCGGAAGAAACTGAAGAAGCAAAACGACTTCGTCTAGCGCAAGAGCAAGAAGTTGCTGCGAAAATTGAAGCAGAAGCTAAAGAAGCTGCGGAAGCTGCTAGAAAGTTAGCAGAAGAAAATGAAGCGCGCTGGAAAGAGCAAGAAGAAGAGCGTAAAGCAAAAGAAAAAGAAGTTGTTCATGTTACTTCTTCTAAATACGCGCAAGAAGCTGAAGATAAAGTTGATGCGGCTGACGAAGGCGCTGGCCGTCGTCGCAAGAAGAAAAAAGCGGCAACGGATAAAAATGCGCGTGGCGGACGTAATGCGCGTGGCGGACGTAAACAAACATTATCTGCACCACAAAGTTTAAAACATGGCTTTACTAAACCAGTTGAAACTAAAGTACAAGATATACGTATCGGTGAAACAATCTCTGTTGCTGAATTAGCCAATAAAATGGCTAAAAAGGGCGCGGAAGTTGTTAAAGCAATGTTTAAAATGGGTGCCATGGCAACCATTAACCAAGTTATTGACCAAGAAACAGCGGCTTTAGTTGCTGAAGAAATGGGCTTTGAAGTGGTATTGGTTAAAGAAAATGCACTTGAAGAGTCGGTATTAGCTGATCGCGGTGAATCAGGTGCTGAAATTACACGTGCACCTGTAGTGACCATTATGGGCCATGTTGATCACGGTAAAACGTCATTACTTGATCACATTCGTGAAGCGAAAGTAGCTGATGGCGAAGCCGGTGGTATTACTCAGCATATTGGTGCTTATCATGTAGAAACTGGTCACGGTATGATCACTTTCCTAGATACTCCTGGTCATGCTGCCTTTACTGCAATGCGTTCACGTGGTGCTAAAGCAACTGATATTGTTATCATTGTTGTTGCTGCTGATGATGGTGTAATGCCACAAACAGTTGAAGCAATTCAGCATGCGAAAGCATCAGATGCACCAATTATTATTGCTGTGAACAAAATGGATAAAGAAGGTGCAGATCCAGATCGTGTTAAAAGTGAATTATCACAACACGATGTGCTTTCAGAAGAGTGGGGCGGTGACGTTCAATTCTGTCATGTTTCAGCTAAAACTGGTTTAGGTATTGACGAATTACTTGATTCGGTATTATTACAGTCTGAAGTATTAGAGCTTACTGCTATTGTTGATAAAATGGCGAGTGGTGTTGTTGTCGAATCTAAATTAGATAAAGGCCGTGGCCCAGTAGCAACAGTTCTTGTACAAGAAGGTACTTTAAAACAAGGTGATATAGTACTTTGTGGTTTAGAGTATGGCCGTGTTCGAGCGATGCGCGATGAAAACGGTAAACCAATTCAGTTAGCGGGCCCTTCAATACCAGTTGAAATTCTTGGTTTAAGTGGTGTACCACAATCAGGTGATGAAGCAACTGTTGTTAAAGATGAGAAGAAAGCACGTGAAGTTGCTTTATATCGTCAAGGTAAGTTCCGTGATGTGAAACTTGCACGTCAACAAAAAGCTAAACTTGAAAATATGTTTGCTAGCATGGCTGAAGGGGAAATCTCTGAAGTTAACGTAGTAATTAAATCAGATGTTCAAGGTTCACTTGAAGCCATTTCTGATTCATTATTGAAACTTTCTACTGATGAAGTAAAAGTGAAAATTGTTGGCTCAGGTGTAGGTGCTATCACCGAAACTGATGCAACGTTAGCTGCAGCGTCTAATGCAATCATTGTTGGTTTTAATGTACGTGCGGATGCTTCTGCTCGTAAAGTGATTGACTCAGAAAACATCGACTTACGTTACTACAGTGTTATCTACGCATTAATCGACGAAGTTAAACAAGCGATGAGTGGTATGTTAGCGCCAGAATTCAAGCAAGAGATCATTGGTCTTGCCCAAGTTCGTGATGTATTCAAATCACCTAAAATTGGCGCAATTGCGGGTTGTATGGTTACTGAAGGTATCATTAAGCGTTCAGCACCAATTCGTGTATTACGTGATAATGTGGTTATTTACGAAGGTGAACTTGAATCATTACGTCGCTTTAAAGACGACGTACAAGAAGTTCGTAATGGTATCGAGTGTGGTATCGGCGTGAAGAACTATAACGATGTGCGCGTAGGCGATCAAATAGAAGTATTTGAAACAGTGGAAGTTAAACGCAGCCTGTAACGTTATATTCTTGCTAATGACTCCGATAGTGTCATCAGAAGTACTTATTGACTCACGTCAACTCCGTATTTCCGTTTTGCTCTCGAAATCATTAGCTTTAATCTAAAACA
This sequence comes from Colwellia sp., assembly GCA_034111385.1. GTDB lineage: Bacteria > Pseudomonadota > Gammaproteobacteria > Enterobacterales > Alteromonadaceae > Colwellia. Next base: position 10,423 of record JAWUXK010000089.1, read on the forward strand.
GCAGGTTAACTATTAAAAAGGGGCTTATGCCCCTTTTGTGTTAATAATTTATTATGAAAGAAGAGGTTGTGAATTTATCATGGCAACTTCTTAGGAGTATACGATGGCTAGAGAATATGCCCGTACTGATCGTGTAGGTCAGCAAATCCAAAAAGAAATCGCGATTATTTTAATGCGCGAAATTAAAGATCCACGTTTAAGTATGACGACAGTTTCCGCTGTTGAAGTGACTCGTGATTTAGCTTATGCAAAAGTATTTGTGACTTTTTATAATGATAACCCAGAAGATATTAAAGCTTCGCTTGAAGTGTTGGCTGATGCAGAAGGTTATATTCGTTCATTACTAGGCAAGCGTTTACGTGCACGTATTATGCCGCACTTACGTTTTGTTTATGATAGTTCAATGAGCGAAGGTGTTCGCATGAGTGCTCTAGTTGACCAAGCTGTTGCCAGTGATCACAATTCAAGTGGCGACACTGATATAGCCGAAAATGACAATGAAGAGCAAGGCGAATAAGGCATGGCAAAACGTAGAAAGGGCCGTGCTATTAATGGCGTATTATTGTTAGATAAACCTTATGAAATGTCGTCTAATCATGCATTACAAGCTGTTAAGCGTGTTTACTTTGCTCAAAAAGCAGGTCATACAGGCGCATTAGATCCACTAGCGACAGGTATGTTACCAATCTGTTTAGGTGAAGGAACCAAGTTTTCGCAATTCTTACTTGATACAGATAAAACTTATCAAGTCACGGCAAAGCTTGGTATTCGGACAACAACTAGTGATGCAGACGGTGAAATTGTTAGTGAAAAGGAAGTTGCAGTATCTACCGAACAGTTAAATAAAGCCCTTGATAGTTTTAGAGGGACAACTCAGCAAGTACCTTCAATGTATTCTGCGCTCAAATATCAGGGTAAACCTTTATATAAATATGCACGTGAAGGTATTGAAGTTCCTCGAGAATCGCGTGATATCACCGTTTTTTCTTTAGAACTGTTACGTTTTGAGCATGATGAAGTAGAGTTAAATATTCATGTTTCCAAAGGCACTTATATTCGCACTATCGTGGATGATTTAGGTGAACTATTAGGTTGTGGTGCACATGTGGCTGATTTGAGGCGATTAGCTGTAGGCAGTTATCCAATTGATAAAATGGTCACTTTACCGCAGCTAGAAGCACTCTTAGAACAAGCTAATGAGCAAGATATCACACCATCAGAATTACTCGATCCTCTGTTACTTCCTATGCAAAGTGCAGTAAAGGGCATGCCAGCAGTGTATGTTGACGATATGTCGGCTAACTTTTTACGTCATGGTAATCCAGTACAAGGTTATAAAGCACCAGCTGAGGGGAGTGTCCAAGTTTATGTTGGTGAAGATGAACATGATGAGAGCGCTGAGTTTATTGGTGTTGGTTTTATTAATGATGATGGCCAAGTAGCACCAAAGCGTATTGTGGTTTTATAGTTATTGAATAGCACCATTAGATAGTGTTGCCAGTATTTAACTTTTATAATCAGGACGTCGGTTTTTAGTTGCATTTTAGCTGCGCCCTGATAGAATACGCGCTCTTTCGTTACCTTCGCTGAATTAGTGTTTGGCTTAGGTAGAATTTAATAACTCAAAAATAATGTTAAATCATATAGTTGAGTTAACACACTAAGGATTAATTATGTCTTTAAATGCTACAGAAAAATCAGCAATCGTTGCAGAATACGCTCAAAAAGAAGGTGATACAGGTTCACCAGAAGTTCAAGTTGCTTTGTTAACAACACAAATCAACCACTTACAAGGTCACTTCAAAGCGCACATCCATGATCACCATTCACGTCGTGGTTTATTACGCATGGTTGCTCAACGTCGTAAGTTACTAGATTACTTAAGCGGTAAAAACGCTGAACGTTACACTGCTTTAATTGGCAAGTTAGGTCTACGTCGTTAATCATTTGTTTACTCAAATGAGATGAGAAAGGAGCCATATGGCTCCTTTTTGCTTTTAAGTGTTTAATTTTTAGAAAATAGTTCGTAGGTGTTTTAACTTTAGGTTATTTGATTCAAAATATCATGATAAGAAATCATTGATCTTTTTTGTATTAAAATGCAGTAACTCCCCATTCTAACTAGCAAATAGTGCTCAGGTCAGTATAATATGCGTGCTTAATCTTATCGTCATAATGTGGCGGTAGAATTAAGCCGGTAAATAATCAATCAAACTGTATAATTTTTTGTTCCACTTAACGAGTAAAAACAATTGTTTAAGTGAATAAATAATTGTACAGATTGGTTAATGTAATTAAGTAAAAATTAAGGAAACATAGTAAATGTTTAATCCAGTAACTAAAAAATTTCAATTCGGTAAACATACCGTAACGCTTGAAACGGGCAACATTGCTCGTCAAGCATCTGCAGCTGTTATGGCTAGCATGGACGATACTTGTGTACTTGTATCTGTTGTTGCAAAAAAAGAAGCTAAACCAGGTCAAGATTTTTTCCCATTAACGATTAACTATCAAGAGCGTACTTACGCTGCTGGTAAAATTCCAGGTAGTTTCTTCAAACGTGAAGGTCGTCCTTCAGAAGAAGAAACACTTATTGCGCGTTTAATTGATCGCCCACTTCGTCCTTTATTCCCTGAAGGGTTTACTAACGAAGTACAAATAATTATCACTGTTGTTTCAGTTAACCCTGAAATTGCCCCTGATATTATTTCATTAATTGGTGCTTCTGCTGCCTTAGCAATCGCAGGTGTTCCATTTAGTGGCCCAGTTGGCGCAGCACGTGTTGGTTACACTGAAGGTCAATATATTCTTAACCCACTACAATCAGAATTACCAACTAGTCAATTAGACTTAGTTGTTTCAGGTACAGATTCTGCTGTATTAATGGTTGAGTCAGAAGCCGATGTATTATCTGAAGAAGTTATGCTAGGTGCGGTAATGTTTGGTCATGACCAAATGCAAGTAGCAGTTTCTGCGATTAAAGAATTTAAAGCTGAAGTAAACACGCCTTCATGGGAATGGGTTGCTCCAGTTAAAAATGCTGAGTTAGTTGCAAAAATTGCTGAGCTTTCAGAAGCGCAAGTAAATGAAGCTTATCAAATTACTGAAAAAGCAGTTCGTTATGACAAAATTAAAGAAATTCGTAACGCTGTAGTTGAAGCATTATTGGCAGAAGATGCAGAGCTTGATGTTCAAGAAGCTAAAGATTTATTCCATGATTTAGAAAAAACAGTGGTACGTGGTCGTATTACTGATGGTAACCCTCGTATCGATGGTCGTGATCCTGAATCAATTCGTGCTTTAGATGTAATGACTGGCGTATTACCACGTACTCATGGCTCTGCTGTGTTTACTCGTGGTGAAACTCAAGCCTTAGTTACCGCTACGTTAGGTACGCAACGTGATGCACAACGTATTGACAGTATTTTAGGTGAAAAAACTGATGCATTCATGCTTCATTATAACTTCCCTCCATACTGTGTTGGTGAAACTGGTTTTGTTGGTTCACCAAAGCGTCGTGAAATTGGTCACGGTCGTTTAGCAAAACGTGGCATGTTAGCTGTTATGCCTACAGTTGAAGAATTCCCGTATGCTGTACGTGTTGTTTCTGAAATTACTGAATCAAACGGTTCATCTTCAATGGCTTCTGTTTGTGGTACTTCACTTGCGCTTATGGATGCTGGTGTACCAATTAAAGCTTCTGTTGCAGGTATTGCTATGGGTCTTGTTAAAGAAGGTGAAAAATTCGTTGTTCTTTCTGATATCTTAGGTGATGAAGATCACTTAGGTGATATGGACTTTAAAGTTGCGGGTACTACTGGTGGTATCACTGCGTTACAAATGGATATCAAAATTGAAGGTATCACGCAAGAAATCATGCAAATTGCGTTAAACCAAGCAAAAGCAGCTCGTACACATATCTTATCTGTAATGGATGAAGCTATTGAAGGTCACAGAGAAGAGATTTCTGAGTTTGCTCCACGCATTCATACGCTTAAAGTTAGCCAAGATAAAATTCGTGACATTATCGGTAAAGGTGGCGCAACAATTCGCCAACTTACTGAAGAAACTGGTACTACGATTGAAATCGATGACGACGGTACAGTTAAAATTGCTGCAACATCAGGCGAACAAGCAGAAGATGCGATTAACCGTATTAAAGCATTAACGGCTGAAATTGAAGTAGGTACGCTTTATACCGGTAAGGTTGTTCGTATCGTTGATTTTGGTGCTTTTGTTAATGTATTACCAGGTAAAGATGGTTTAGTACATATTTCACAAATTTCTGAAGAGCGCGTTAATAACGTAAGTGATGTGCTTAAAGAAGGTCAAGATGTGAAAGTTAAAGTGTTAGAAGTTGACCGTCAAGGCCGCGTTCGTTTAAGTATTAAAGAAGCACTTGAAAAGCCAGCAGCAGAAAAACCAGCAGCTGAGTAATAGTATTTATACTAACGACTAAACCATTTACAATTTAGTCTAATAAAAAAGGAGCCTTGTGGCTCCTTTTTTGTTTTAAATAAAGTACAATCAAAAACACGCAAAATTCAAGCGAATATCTTTTAAGGCGTTTTAGTGAAATTACTTTATAAACCATTAATACTAGTTATTCTTTTCAGTATTACTTTATTTACACAAGGCTGTGTATCACTAAATCAGTCTAACGCTGACGCTAGTGCTATCGCATTAGACCAGTTAATTATCGCTGAACCTTTACCTATTAATTTTAAAAGTGAAATTGCCATAGCACGCTTATCTGAAGTGATTAACCGTGTAAAAATTACCAATGAGCAAAAAGCACAACTTTTTTATGATCGCGGAGTGTTATATGACAGTGTAGGTTTACGCTCATTAGCACGTCTTGATTTTTCTCATGCCTTACAGCTTGAGCCAACCTTAACAGATGCTTATAATTTTTTAGGTATACACTTAACGCAATTAAAAGAATTTACTCAAGCCTATGAAAAATTTGATGCGGTTTTAGAGCTATCTCCCTCTCATGAATATGCTCATTTAAATAGAGGTATTGCACTGTATTACGGTGATCGACCTGAATTAGCAGCACAAGATTTTATTAACTTTCATTATAAACAGAGCGATGATCCTTATCGTTTATTATGGCTATATTTAGCAGAATATGAAATAGATGCTGTGCAGGCAAAGATAAACTTAGTAAAAAGAGCTGAACTTGTTGATGAGCGCACTTGGGCAAAACAAATCATTTATTTATTCTTAGATGATATAAATCAAAAAGAATTTATTAATGAATTAACGGTCGATATTAAATCTAATAAAGAGCTCACAGATAGGTTGTGTGAAGCTTATTTTTATTTGGGTAAATATAATCAAATCCAGAAAAATTTGGATACGGCATCAAACTTCTTTAAATTATCGTTAAGCACTAATGTGTATGAATTTGTTGAACATAGGTACGCTAGATTAGAGTTGGATTTAATGCGAATTAAGAAAGCTATAAGCGCTAAACAGAAAGATCCAACATAGTATTTTTGGACTACGATGCAAAAGTGGATGCTATCAGTGAGTTTGTCGATTTTCCTATTAACTGGATTATCAACAAGCTCATTTTTTTTACCTGACTTTTTAACCCTCGTTATTAAAAACGATGCCTATACAACAGCGCAATTAAATTTCGCTGTTGTACAAGAAAATAAAGCCGCATTACTCTACTTGTTTAAACAAACAAAAGAAGGGGATAAAGAATGGCAAAAATTAGCTAAAAAACTAGCTGAAAGTGATGGTGAAATCGCTTATGAATTAGCTGGTTTTTATTTGAAACAAACTCCCTTTACTAAAAATGTGTTAGATAAAAATAGAATAAATACTGAGATACCTACCTCAACAGAGTTAATCAATATTAAGCAAGCTAAGTTGTGGTATCAACAAGCTATTAGACTTAATAATGCCAACGCCTCTATTGCCCTAGCAGAGTTGAATTTTCAACAAGGTAATATGCGTGAGGCACAAAATCTTCTTCATAAATTTCAGGTGACTGCGTTATCAGCCAATCAACCTAATAATGATGCTTTAGGCGCAATAATACTTATTACAAAAATTTCTATCAATATGGGAGGTATTAAATTAGTGGACGCATTGATAGGTAAATACAAAGCATTACTTCAAGCGGATGAACTCGGTGCTTTATTACTTAGATCAATTGGAAAATATCAAATATTGCGATTTACAGACCAAGTTAATATTCAAGGTGGTAGTGATTATTTTACTTGCGGTAATAGCATACAACTATTTGCAACTAATTTATTACACTTAGCCCAAGCTGAACAGTTAGTTAAGGGGTTCAAACATAAGCCATTGAATAATTTAGTGTGCTTTTCACCTGTGCGTTATTTACCTTTGTCGTCAATGTCTTGTTTATTAGAAAAAAAAGAGGCAATTCAGTGCGATGAAAGTAAATTTGATGAAGTTGGTGACTCAGTTACAGCGCGATTTATTGGTATTATGTTACCAGAAGGTGGGGCTAATGTTCATTTAGGGATTTTGTATTTTGATGCACAAGACAATCTTGATGTTATTGAGCACGAGGTGAGTCATTTATTGGGCTTTGTTGATGAATACCCTTTAGTTAAGGGGCATGTCAAATGTCAAAAAAGCCAAAAGCAGATATTCGCACAAAACATTTCAATATTACAAACGAGTTACCAAGGTGATAGAGCACTAATCAGAGAAAAAATTTTAAAGCAGCTTGCATGGTCTAAGCAAATACAAAAGAGTACCCCTATTTTACATACTAAAGAGGGCACTTCACAAAAAGATAAATTTTGGCAATTAGGTACACCTAAGGAATTTGATCAAGAAATTGGTCTCTATAGATCGGATACTTGTGCTAAAAACTCAGCGGAACGACAAAGTTCGTTCACAGCATTTAAGCCGTTATCTAGTCGAACTAAGTTACAATATGATCAGCTAAACTTTCCACCAGAATATTTAGCCTTTTTGGACAAAAATTCGGACCACCTTTTAATGCCGAGTTTTCATTATAATATTGCGCTAGCTTATTATCGAAAAAATAAGTTAGTGCAGGCAAATGACTGGCTTGAGCAAGCAGCTAGTTGGGAGAAAAATGATAGAAGACGTGAAAGAATACGTAGAGGTAGTTTTTAATGTGTTTTCAAAACATTTTATCGGTAATGCTACGTTGATTATAGAGCTACGGGGACTTAAGACAATTGTATTTATTTAAAAAAAGTGAATAGTTTAGTTTTATATTAGGCGTGAAAAAAGTTAAACAGAAAATGGCCTCTATTCATTAACGATTAGTGGAACATCGAGCGGTAACTTTTTTTCATTGGATTCTTTCGTTGAATTATGATTTACGTCAGGATGTATAGGTAATTTAATTAGAATCCCTTTCCTGATTTTTGCTGTTGGCCACATGGTGTAGTTTGCTATATATTTAGAGGATTCAGGTGGTTTTATCAAGTTGCGGTCAGTCCGTATATGTTTTTTATTGGTTTTCTTTTCGTTTTCTACAAACCATGAAAATAACGCCATAATACCTCCTGTATAACAAATTGCCTCCATCAATTATAGGACAAGTGCAGATAAATACCTAAGATTAACTGAGATAATATAAGGTATAATCATGCCATATTATTTAGCCTGTTGTTTTATATTATAAATTCCTAAATGAAAAACTTTAAATCTGAATTATTTCGTCAACAGTTTCCGTTAATATTTAACCATGCAAAGGATATATTGCCTGTTATCGGTAAATCTGAACCTGGGCCTCCTTCTCCATTGGTTTATTTTGATAATGGCGCAACTACACAAAAACCAAATTGTGTTATTGATAGTTATCATTCTTTTTATAAAACAGCTAATGCCAATGTGCATCGAGCTTCACACACGTTAAGTGCAAAGTCGACAACGGCATTTGAGCATGCTAGAAAATGTGTTCAAACTTTTATAAATGCTAAAAGTAGCAAAGAAGTAATATGGACTAAAGGAACCACAGAAAGTCTTAATTTAATTGCATCAAGTCTAGGTGGTAAAATATTAAACAAAGGAGATGAAATAATAATAGCGTTAAGTGAACACCACGCTAATATTGTTCCTTGGCAACTAATAGCTGATCAAACAGGCGCTATTATAAAAACGGTATCGCTTGATCCCGCTGGTCGTGTTGATATTTCAGCTTTTGAGCTATTGCTTAATAGCAAAACAAAAGTAGTTTGTTGTGCCCACCTTTCGAATGTTATCGGCAAAATTAACCCGGTAAATGAATTAATTAAAAAAGCAAAGTCGGTCGGGGCTATTACGGTTATTGATGGTGCACAAGCGATTGCACATTTCTCTATTGATGTACAAGCAATAGATTGCGACTTTTATACGTTTTCAGCTCATAAAATGTATGGACCTACTGGTGTAGGGGTAATGTATGGGAAAAAAGCCATACTAGAAACTATGCCCCCCTATCAGGGAGGAGGTGAGATGATTAAGCACGTTAGTTTTAAAACACCAACGACGTTTAATACTTTACCTTTTAGGTTTGAAGCCGGTACCCCCAATATTGCCGGAGTGATTGCTTTTAGTAAAGCGGTTGAGTTTATCAGTGCATATAATGGTAAAGAAATACATGATTATGAAACAAAATTAACGCTTCATTGTTATAAAGCCCTGCAAAACTTGTCAGTATCTTCAGGTAATATTGTTAAGTTCATCGTGCAAGGTGTACCCGATATTCCGGTTATTTCTTTTACGTTAAATGGTCACCATAATCATGATATTGCTACGGCACTTGATAGCTATGGTATTGCAATTCGTAGTGGCCATCATTGTGCAATGCCATTAATGGAATATTTGAATATTACAGGTTGCTTAAGAATTTCATTGGCAGCCTATAACACTGTTGAAGAAATTGATTATTTTATCGATTGCTTAGCAAAAATAATCTCGCAAGAAAGTGAAACTTCATTGATATCAGCTTGCACCGTTGAAGTGGTTGAAGAGGCTAGTTTAGAAATCATTGCTAAATTTTCTTCAGTTAAAGGGTGGGATTCTAGACATAGACAAATAATGCTTTTAGGCAAAAAATTAGATCGTTTAGATAACAGTGAGCGTAGTGAGAACACCTTAATTAGTGGATGTGAGAGTTTAGCTTGGTTAGTTGGACATAAAAACACAGCTAATATTTTTCATTTTACAGCCGATAGTGATGCAAAAATTATTCGCGGTTTACTGGTGATTGTACTTGCAGCGTTTAATGATAAAACATCAGCACAGATCCAGGCTTTTGATATAGAAAGTTACTTCAAAACTTTGGGGCTGATGCAGCACTTAAGCCCATCACGTGGCAATGGTATTTTGGCGATAGTGGATAAAATTAAAGAAATTGCTAGCTAATACAAAGAATTTCTACAAACCTAAATACCAATGTAGCGAGTTATTTTGATTTGTTCTGCTTTAAAAATTTGTCAATTGCTTTGCCTACAGCAAAAAAAGCAAAAGTCGCTGTTACATGAGTTGTTGCGCCAAAGCCGCTACTACAATCTAAGCGCATCCCTTTGTTACCTTCATCATTAGTATCGGGTTTAGCTAAACACACTTCGCCCAAATCATTCGGGTATCGTAATTGCTCAGTTGAAAATACGGCATCAATAGAAAATTTTCTTTTACTTGCTTTGGCCAGATCGGCACGGGGAAAGTTGAATTCGCGTCTTAATTGATTCTTAACTTTTGCTAAAAGAGGATCTTGGTACGTTTTGCTTAAATCAGTAATAGCAATTTTAGAAGGGTCTACTTGGCCACCCGCACCGCCAATAGTAATTATTGGCATCTTGTTACGCTTACAATGAGCAATTAGGCGGGTTTTTATATCCACAGAATCAATGGCATCAACGACATAATCATAATGAACCGCCATTAATTCATTTAGATTTTCAGTAGTAACAAAATCTTCTATCGTGTTTACTTGGCAATTAGGATTAATTTGCTTAATGCGCTCGCTCATAATATCTACTTTACTTTCACCTATGGTGTTCGATAAAGCATGAATTTGACGGTTAATATTAGTGATACAAATATCATCTAGGTCGATTAATGTAATCTGTCCAACACCATTTCTAGCTAAGGCTTCTGCTACCCATGAACCCACACCACCTATGCCAATCACGCAAAAATGAGCTTGCTGTAGTTGTGTTGCTCCGTGGTTTCCATATAGGCGAGCAATACCGCCAAATCTTAAAGAGTAATCTGTCATGTTAGTCATTGTTGAATAAAAACCTGCTGTATTATACCTAGTTCAATTAAGCCAATAAATACTCTATTAGCGAATAACTTTTACAGTCTTTAAATAAATGTTATTTAAGAGGCATTTTTAACTATTTTAATCATGTATATTTCATTGAATTATTCATTTTTTTCTTTGAATACTATCACTCGATTTATGTGATTTTCGCTGTATAGATTGGTTTATCTAGAATAAAATATAACGGTGAAATATCAACTGTTTTCACTGAAATCTGAGTATTTACCTAAAAAAACTCATCTAAAAGTAGTAAGAAATAAATGGGAAAAAGTTATTAAAAGATTTAATACTTAGCCCTATGTACCTCATCCTAAAGTAGTGGGTATTGATGTATTTCTGAATACTTTCAGGCTTAATTTGAAAAGAAGTTGTTCAAAATACATACAATTCTGGTCGTTGTTTATGTAAATAAAGGTACGTTTTTATTCTTTTTATGAATACTAGTTATAATTTTAATAAATAAAAATAATGGGCTAATTTGATATTTAAGGGGAGTGTCAGGTTGAAAAATAGGCTGGTTTTGTTGTTTTTGGGGTAAATTACACAATGAATATTGAATCAAAATGAATAAAAAAGGCAGCTAATGCTACCTTTTTTATGCTTTGTTACTGAGTAATGACTACCCGTAACATTATTTTAAATGCTTTTTCTTAAGATAAAGCTTCAAATTTACGGTTTATATCACCCGTATATTTTTGACGAGGACGACCAATTTTTTGTCCTTCTTGAGTTAGCATCTCATCCCAATGAGAAATCCAACCCACTGTTCTAGACATCGCAAAAATCACGGTAAACATACTTGTTGGAATACCAATAGCTTTTAAAATGATACCTGAGTAGAAATCTACATTAGGGTAAAGTTTCTTTTCTACAAAGTATGGGTCTTCTAAAGCAACTTTTTCTAATGCCATTGCAACGTCAAGTAGTGGATCTTGAATACCAAGCTCTGTAAGTACTTGATGACATGTTTCACGCATTACCGTGGCACGTGGATCGAAGTTCTTGTAAACACGATGACCAAAGCCCATTAAGCGGAAAGAATCGTCCTTGTCTTTAGCTCTTAGTACGAACTCATCAACACGGTCTAAGCTACCAATTTCTTCAAGCATTGTCAGACAAGCTTCATTAGCGCCACCATGTGCTGGACCCCATAAAGAAGCGATACCGGCAGCAATACAAGCATAAGGGTTAGCGCCTGAAGAACCTGCTAGACGTACCGTTGAGGTTGATGCATTTTGTTCGTGATCTGCATGAAGAGTAAAAATCTTATCCATTGCAGTAGCAACGGTAGGGTTAACTTTATATTCCTCTGCAGGAACAGAGAACATCATGTGTAAGAAGTTTTCTGCATATGAAAGATCATTGCGAGGAAAAACAAAAGGTTGTCCTACGCTGTACTTATATGCCATCGCTGCGATAGTTGGCATTTTAGCAATCAAACGGTGACCAGTACGCTTACGTTGTTCTGGGTCATTACAGTCTAAATCACTGTGGTAGAAAGAAGATAATGCGCCTGTAACACCACATAGCATTGCCATTGGGTGAGCATCAGGTAAAAAGCCTTGGAAGAAATGAGCTAATTTCTCATGAACCATAGTATGATTTGTAATAATACCTTTGAATTCATCGTATTGAGCTTTTGTCGGTGCATCACCATTAAGTAATATGTAACAAACCTCTAAATAATCAGCATTATTTGCTAAATCATCGATGGCATAGCCACGGTGTTGTAATATACCTTTGCCACCATCAATGAAGGTGATTGCTGACTCACAAGAAGCCGTAGCTAAATAGCCTGGATCATAAGTGAAGTAGCCATGGCTACCTAAGGTTCTGATGTCAATTACATCGGTACCAGCTGTACCAGATAGAACCGGAAGTTCGGTAACTACTTTACCGTCAATGCTTAGAGAGGCTTTAGAATCAGCCATATGTTTTATCCCCTATCAATTTTAATTTGCAAATATTTTAGACAAACTGACTCACCTTAGTACCAAAAATTTAACTAATTGATAGTACTAATTCAAAAAGAATGAGCATAGGTCAGTTATGAAATGTCGCTTGGGTAAATCAAACTGCCAACAGTCTACCCTAATTTATTATTAAAATGTAATAGCCGTTAGACTAAAGTTTGATGAGAATCTTGAAATTAGCGAAAAAACCAACAAAGACCCTTTTCTTGGTAGTTTGGCAAATTGAATTTAATCCTTTGGGACGATATAATCTACTCGTTCTGTAATTGCTATCGTTACCTCGCAATATAAATAAGAAAACAGACTGTAAAATTTTTTTATTTGATGTGATTTTTACTTGAAATTACTCTCTTATACCAAAGTCTTAATAGAATTACTTAGCTAACTTTCGTTAAGTTCGATATATTATTACGCGACTTCGGTAAACTGAGAACTAGCTTAAATGCTGATTTTTAATAAAAGGCAGTTACCGTGCACTTCGGGAGTTACTTGTTTAGTAATCTCTTTAGTATTTATCTATTTTTGTGAACTATTAAATTTAAATAAGTATTAAATTCTAAAAAGGTAATTCATGAGTAACAATAATAAAAGTTGAAGGCTTTCGAGCTATTTAGGCAACAATTGTGAAAAAACAACGTCCTGTAAACCTAGACTTAACTACAATTAAGATGCACACGGCAGCTAATGCCTCTATTCTACACCGTGTTTCTGGTGTGATAATGGTATTTGCTATTGGCATCTTATTATTGACCCTTTCAACCTCTCTTTCTTCTGCTGAAGGATTTGCCACTATTCAAAGTTATTTTGATGGCTTTTTCTTTACGTTTATTATTTTCGGCTGTCTTTCTGCGCTGACTTACCATTTATTAGCGGGTGTTCGTCACTTGTTAATGGATTTAGGTCACTTTGAAGAGTTAGCTACGGGTAATGAAAGCGCCAAAGCTACTATAGCTATTTGGTTAGCACTATCTGCAGTAATAGGAGTTTGGTTATGGTAAGCGTCGTCGCATCAGTAGGCCGTAATGGCGTACATGATTTTATTCTTATAAGAGCTAGTGCAATAATTCTTGTGCTATACACTTTGATTCTTGCAGCCTTTTTCGTTGTAACCCCAACGGTTACTTATGATGTATGGCAAGGTTTCTTCGCTTGTACTAGCATAAAAGTTGCCACCTTATTAGCGTTAATTGCATTACTAGTGCATGCTAAAATTGGTGTTTGGCAAGTATTGTCAGATTATATAAAGCCAGCACTTCTACGCGGTTTATTGCAATTTTTATTTTCTGTTTTGTTATTAGCCTATGTAGTATTCGGCTTTTCAATTGTGTGGGGTGTGTAAGTGAGCGTTCCAATTCGTGAATTTGACGCCATCGTTATTGGCGCAGGCGGCGCGGGCATGCGCGCTGCATTAGCAATTTCAGAATCAGGCAAATCTTGTGCCCTGATTTCTAAAGTTTTTCCAACTCGTTCTCATACAGTATCTGCTCAAGGTGGTATTACCGTTGCTCTAGGTAATGCGCATGAAGATCATTGGGAACAACATATGTATGATACCGTTAAGGGCTCTGATTATATCGGTGACCAAGATGCGATTGAATATATGTGTAAAACTGGCCCAGAGTCAGTGATAGAATTAGAGAAAATGGGTTTACCTTTTTCTCGTACTGAAGAAGGCAAAATTTATCAACGCCCATTCGGTGGACAGTCTAAAAACTTTGGTGGTGAACAAGCTGCTCGTACAGCAGCAGCAGCTGACCGTACTGGTCATGCTTTACTACATTGTCTTTACCAACAAAATGTTAAAAACAAAACTAACGTATATTCTGAATGGTATGCATTAGACCTTGTTAAAAATTCAGATGGTTCAGTTGTTGGTACAACGGCTATTTGTATTGAAACAGGTGAAATTGTTTACTTTAAAGCGCGCGCAACAGTATTAGCTACTGGTGGTGCTGGTCGTATTTTTGCTTCTACTACCAATGCACATATCAATACCGGTGACGGTGTTGGGATGTCACTTCGTGCAGGCATTCAAATGCAAGACATGGAAATGTGGCAGTTCCACCCAACGGGTATCGCTGGTGCTGGTACATTAGTAACTGAAGGTTGTCGTGGGGAAGGTGGTTACCTTCTTAATAAAGACGGCGAACGCTTTATGGAACGTTACGCACCAAATGCTAAAGATTTAGCAGGTCGTGATGTTGTTGCCCGTTCAATGATGACAGAAATACGGGAAGGTCGAGGTTGTGACCACCCTACATATGGCCCTCATATTAAACTTAAGCTTGATCACTTAGGTCGTGAAACCTTATACAAACGATTACCAGGTGTTTGTGAGCTATCTAAAACATTTGCTCATGTAGATCCAGCGGATGAGCCTATTCCAGTTATACCTACATGTCATTACCAAATGGGTGGTGTACCTTGTAACGTTAATGGTCAAGCTTTAAATGTAGCCCCAGATGGAACTGAAACAATTGTAGAAGGTTTATTTGCAGTTGGTGAAATCGCTTGTGTATCTGTTCATGGTGCAAATCGTTTAGGTGGTAATTCATTATTAGATTTAGTGGTATTTGGTCGTGCCGCAGGTAACTTCTTAGGCACCTACTTGAATGACACTGAATTTGGTAAAGAAGCTTCTGAGTCAGATTTAGAAAGTGCTCTTGCTCGTACAAATCGCTGGGAATCATCATCTAAGGGTGAAGATCCAGTGCAAATTCGTAAAGACCTACAAAAATGTATGCAATTTAATTTCTCGGTTTTCCGTGAAGGTAAAGCAATGGCTGAAGGTATGCAAGAGTTAACTGAAATTCGTGAACGTCTTAAAGATGCTCACCTTGATGATAAATCAAGTGACTTTAACACTCAACGTATTGAATGTTTAGAGTTAGATAACTTGATGGAAACAGCTTTCAGTACCGCTAAAGCGGCTAACTTCCGTACAGAATCGCGCGGTGCTCATGCACGTGAAGATTTCCAAGATAGAGATGATGAAAACTGGTTATGTCACTCTATTTATACGCCAGAAACTGAAGATATGACTAAGCGTACGGTTAATATGCAACCCGTTCACCGCGAGGCTTTCCCACCGAAAGCACGTGTTTACTAAGGATCAAAAACGATGAAACAGAATTTTTCGATTTACCGCTATAATCCTGATGTAGACGATCAACCATTCATGAAAGAGTATGAGCTAGAAATTCCAGATGGCTCAGACTTAATGGTACTTGATGCGCTTATTCTATTGAAAGAAAATGACTCAAGCTTATCTTTCCGTCGTTCATGTCGTGAAGGTGTTTGTGGCAGCGATGGTTTAAACATGAATGGTAAAAATGGTTTGGCATGTATCACACCATTATCAGAGTTAAAAGCGGATACTATAGTACTTCGCCCATTACCTGGTTTACCAGTTGTACGTGACTTGATCATTGATATGACTCAATTTTATCAGCAATATGAAAAAATTAAGCCATATTTGATCAATGATGCTCAGCAGCCTGCGCGTGAAAATATACAAACCATTGAAGAGCGTGATAAATTAGACGGTCTTTATGAGTGTATTTTATGTGCTTGTTGTTCAACGTCATGTCCGTCATTCTGGTGGAATCCTGATAAATTTATCGGGCCTGCAGGTTTACTTCATGCTTATCGTTTCTTAATTGATAGCCGTGATACTGCTACAGAAGAGCGTTTAGACGGTTTACAAGATGCTTACAGCGTATTCCGCTGTCACGGTATTATGAACTGTGTTGATGTTTGTCCAAAAGGATTAAACCCAACGAAGGCCATTGGCCATATAAAATCTATGCTATTAAGTCGAGCAGTTTAACTGTTTGAAGTAATAGCATATTAAAAATACCCAGACGAATTGTTTGGGTATTTTTTAAGAAAAAATATCAGTGGTTTTCTACGAAGTTATACTGATATATATAATAAGAAGTGTAAATCCAGGGTAATTATTTTATCGCAGACAATTTGTTTGATTTCAGGTGTAAGTATTTATTTTCACAAGTTAATAAGTATTTTTATCGAGAGGTTATGCAATATGACACAGAGAAAATGATTATATTATTTTAGTTGCTTTACCCCAGCAAAGGAACAAAGTAATGTCAGAAGGTGTAATGAAGGCTTGGCTAGAGTCTTCCCACTTAAACGGTGGCAACATTGTTTATATTGAAGAATTGTACGAATCTTACCTAGATAATTCAGCCTCTGTATCTGCAGAGTGGCAAGAGATCTTTTCAGAACTTCCTAAAGTTGAAGGTAGTGATGTGGAATATCGCCACAGCGCTATTAGAGATGAATTCAAAACTTTAGCTAAGGAACAACAAAAACAGGTTATTACGAGTGGCGGAGACGCCAAACAAGTTAAAGTTTTACAACTTATCAATGCCTTTAGGGTTCGTGGCCACCAAAATGCTAATTTAGATCCATTAGGTTTATGGCAGCGAGATAAAGTGCGTGATTTACAACTATCGCATCATGATTTATCTGAAAATGACTTTGATAAAGAATACAACGTTGGTTCTTTGGCTGTAGGCCAAGAGTCGATGAAGTTAGGTGAGTTATACAAAACACTGAGAAAAACATATTGTAGTTCTCTTGGTGCTGAGTATATGCACATCACTTCAACAGACGAAAAACGTTGGTTACAAAATCGTATTGAGTCTATTCAATCAAAGTTAAGTTTATCTGTTGATGAAAAAACTGAAATACTCAAAGGTTTAATTGCTGCTGATGGTTTAGAAAAATATCTTGGCGCTAAATTTCCTGGTGCAAAACGCTTTTCATTAGAAGGTGGTGATGCATTAGTTCCTATGCTTAAAGAGTTAATCTCGCGCGCAGGGGCTGCAGGCACTAAAGAAGTCGTTATGGGCATGGCTCATCGTGGCCGATTAAATGTTTTAGTTAATGTTATGGGTAAAAATTCATCTAAGTTATTTGATGAATTTGCTGGTAAGCATGATGAAATATTAAGCTCTGGTGATGTTAAATACCACCAAGGTTATTCTTCTGACTTCGTTACCCCAGGCGGTAATGTTCATCTAGCATTAGCCTTTAACCCATCGCATTTAGAAATCGTTAACCCTGTTGTTATCGGTTCTGTACGCGCACGTTTAGACAGACGTAATTGTAATAGAGGTGATTTAGTATTACCGATCACTATTCATGGTGATTCTGCAATTGCTGGTCAAGGTGTAGTACAAGAAACCTTCAACATGTCTCAAGCACGTGCTTTTAAAGTTGGTGGAACAGTACGTATTGTAGTTAACAACCAAGTTGGTTTTACTACGTCTAAGTCTGAAGATACCCGCAGTGGTGAATACTGTACTGAAATAGCTAAAATGGTTCAGGCGCCAATTTTACATGTAAATGGCGATGATCCTGAAGCGGTTATTTTAGCAACTCAAATTGCCCTTGATTATCGTAACGAATTCAAGCGTGATGTAGTTATTGATTTAGTTTGTTATCGTCGTCATGGCCATAACGAAGCTGATGAGCCAAGTGCAACTCAGCCATTAATGTACAAAATTGTTAAAAAGCATGCGACCCCACGTCAATTATATGCAGATAAACTAATTGCAGAAGGTAGTTTATCTAAAGCTGCTATTGATGAGTTGACTTCTTATTACCGTAAGTTGCTTGATGAAGGTCAATGTACCGTCGACCAATGGCGACCAATGACAGAACATTCTGTTGATTGGACTCCTTATATCGGTCACGAATGGGATGATGATTACGAAAAAGAAATCAGTGTTGATAAGCTAAAAGAATTAGCGACTAAAGTATCAACTTATCCTGAAAGTCATCCGGTACATCCGCGTGTTAAGAAAATCTACGATGACCGTTTAAAAATGGCATCAGGTGAAAAATTACTTGATTGGGGTATGGCAGAAAATATTGCTTATGCATCAATTGTCGATGCGGGCGATAGAGTTCGTATTACCGGTCAAGATGCTGGGCGTGGTACTTTCTTCCATCGCCATGCTGTTTTACATAACCAAGATGACGCGAGCACTTACTTGCCTCTACAAAACATCTCAGAAGGGCAAGGTCCTTTTGATGTGCATGACTCGGTATTATCAGAAGTATCAGTGTTAGCTTTTGAATATGGTTATACCACGGCTGAGCCAGCAGGTTTAACTATTTGGGAAGCGCAATTTGGTGATTTTGCCAACTGTGCACAGGTAGTTTTTGATCAGTTCATTAGTTCAGGTGAGCAAAAGTGGGGTCGTTTATGTGGCCTAACTATGCTTTTACCGCATGGCTATGAAGGGCAAGGTCCAGAACATTCTTCTGGTCGTTTAGAACGCTTTTTACAACTTTGTGCAGATCACAATATGCAAGTGTGTGTTCCATCAACGCCAGCGCAAGTATTTAATATGCTGCGTCGTCAAGTTGTTCGTCCTATGCGTCGTCCATTAGTCGTCATGTCGCCTAAGTCATTATTACGTCACCCATTAGCAGTATCTTCTTTAGAAGAACTTTCAACGGGTGAATTTAAAAATGTTATTGGTGAAATTGATGATTTAGATCACAGCGCTGTTGAACGTGTAGTTTTTTGTAGTGGTAAAGTCTATTACGAATTACTTGAGCAACGTCGTAAAAATGAACTTAATAATATTGCCATTATTCGTATTGAGCAGTTATACCCATTCCCAGAGAAAGAACTTCAAGATGCTATTAAACAGTATCAACATGTGAAGCAATTTGTTTGGTGTCAGGAAGAGCCGCAAAACCAAGGTGCTTGGTATTGTTCTCAGCATCATTTCAGAGGTGCGATTCCTGAAGGTACTCATTTGACATATGCTGGCAGAAACGCCTCAGCTGCACCAGCTGTTGGTTATATGTCAGTTCATGTGAAAGAACAACAAGCGCTTGTCACTCAAGCGTTAACTTTAGATTAACTATTGAGTGCACCAGCTTCTTATTACACTTTATAACAAAGAGATAAGAAGCAAAGTGCAAAAAGTTTTAAGGAATAGAATAAAATGACAACAGAAATTAAAGTTCCGGTATTACCTGAATCAGTAGCTGATGCGACAGTAGCTACTTGGCATGTACAAGTAGGTGAAAGCTTCACCCGTGATCAAGTACTCGTTGATATTGAAACTGATAAAGTAGTTTTAGAAGTACCCGCAACTTCAGATGGCGTTTTAGCCGAGATTAATGAAGTTGAAGGTTCAACGGTATTAGGCGACCAAGTAATTGGTAGTTTCTCTGCCGGTGATGCTGCCGCAGCTGCACCACAAGCAGCAGCGCCTGCTGCTAGCGAGTCGGCTGCTCCAGCCAAGGTTATCGATATTATCGTACCGGTATTGCCTGAGTCTGTTGCTGATGCAACGGTTGCCTCTTGGCATGTAGCTGAAGGTGATAGCGTATCAGTTGACCAAAACTTGGTCGATATTGAAACAGATAAAGTAGTATTAGAAGTGGTTGCACAAGACAACGGCGTAATTGGTAAAATTATGTTTGCTGAAGGCGAAACTGTATTAGGTTCTCAAAAAATTGGTGAACTTAACGCAGGCGCATCAGCAACTGCTACTGCTACAGCAACACCAGATGAAGCATTAAGCTCTGATGAGCTAGCGAGCCCATCAGTTCGTCGTTTAATGACTGAAAAAGGTCTATCTGCATCTGAAGTTAAAGGCTCAGGTAAAGGCGGTCGTATTTCTAAAGAAGACGTTGAAGCAGCACTTGCCGCTAAGAGCGCTCCTGCAGCAGCAAAAGCAGCGCCTTCTCCTGCAGCACAAGACTTAGGTGAGCGCACTCAAAAACGTGTACCTATGACTCGTTTACGTAAAACGATTGCTACGCGTTTATTAGAAGCGAAAAATTCAACAGCTATGTTAACTACTTTTAATGAAGTTAACATGAAACCAATTATGGATTTACGTAAGCAATATAAAGATGTCTTTGAGAAAACTCATGATACTCGTTTAGGTTTTATGTCTTTCTACGTTAAAGCGGTTACTGAAGCACTTAAACGCTACCCAGCAGTAAATGCTTCTATTGACGGTGACGATATCGTTTACCATAACTTCTTCGATGTCTCTATTGCTGTTTCTACTCCGCGTGGTTTAGTAACACCAGTATTACGCGATGCAGATCAACTTGGCATGGCAGGTATCGAAAATGGTATCCGTGATTTAGCTATTAAAGGCCGTGATGGTAAATTATCAATGGCTGATATGACTGGCGGTAACTTCACTATTACTAACGGTGGTGTTTTTGGTTCATTACTTTCAACACCAATTATAAACTTGCCACAAGCAGCTATTTTAGGCATGCACAAAATACAAGACAGACCTATGGCTGTTGACGGTAAAGTTGAAATTTTACCAATGATGTATTTAGCGCTTTCTTATGATCATCGCTTAATTGACGGTAAAGAATCCGTTGGTTTCTTGGTAACAATTAAAGAATTACTAGAAGATCCAACACGCCTTCTTTTAGAAGTTTAATAATTAATTAAACTTTTTTAAGAGTAGACTATAGTCTTAGCTCTTTTGACTACCGTCAATAGAGCTTTTGTACTATAATCAGGCGACATTTCATCGGCATCCTACTTAAGTACTGGTGTTTAATAACACTTAGTAGTTAGAGTATTTGTCATCATTCACAGATAAATGGAAATACACCATGAATTTGCATGAGTATCAAGCGAAACAATTATTCGCTGAATATGGTTTACCAGTTTCTGAAGGTTTCGCTTGCGATACACCTCAAGAAGCTGCAGAAGCGGCTGATAAAATCGGCGGCGATATGTGGGTTGTTAAGACTCAAGTTCACGCAGGCGGACGTGGTAAAGCTGGCGGTGTTAAGCTAGTTAAAACCAAAGAAGAAATTAAAGAATTCGCTCAAAACTGGTTAGGTAAAAACTTAGTTACTTATCAAACAGACGCTAATGGTCAACCAGTTGCTAAAATTTTAGTTGAAAGCTGTACTGACATCGCTAACGAGTTGTATCTTGGTGCTGTTGTTGACAGAGCTTCACAAAAAATCGTTTTCATGGCATCTACCGAAGGCGGTGTTGACATTGAAAAGATTGCTGAAGAGACTCCTGAATTAATTCACCAAGCTGAAGTTGATCCTCTTGTAGGTCCTCAAGCATATCAAGCACGTGAGCTTGGTTTTAAATTAGATTTAAACCCAACTCAAATGAAGCAATTTGTTAAGATCTTTATGGGTCTTGGTAAAATGTTTGCTGATTTCGATTTCGCTTTATTAGAAATCAACCCGTTAGTTATTACTGACGAAGGTAACCTTCATTGTTTAGACGGAAAAATTGGTATTGATGGTAACGCTTTATACCGTCAACCTAAAATCCGTGCTTTCCACGATCCATCTCAAGAAGACGAACGTGAAGCACATGCTGCACAATGGGAGCTTAACTATGTAGCTCTTGATGGAACTGTTGGTTGTATGGTTAACGGTGCAGGCCTAGCAATGGGTACTATGGATATCGTTAATTTACATGGCGGTAAGCCAGCTAACTTCCTAGATGTTGGTGGCGGCGCAAACAAAGAACGTGTTTCTGAAGCATTTAAAATCATCCTTTCAGACGAAAACGTTAAAGCTGTTTTAGTTAACATCTTTGGTGGCATCGTTCGTTGTGACATGATTGCTGAAGGTATTATTGGCGCAGTTAAAGAAGTAGGCGTTAAAGTACCAGTAGTTGTACGTTTAGAAGGTACTAATGCTGATTTAGGTCGTGAAGTTCTTAAGAACTCTGGCTTAGACATCATTGCTGCTGAGTCATTAACTGATGCAGCAACTAAAGTTGTAGCAGCTGCGGAGGGCAAATAATGTCTGTCTTAATTAACAAAGATACTAAAGTAATCTGTCAAGGTTTCACTGGTGGTCAAGGTACATTCCATTCAGAACAAGCACTTGAGTACGGTACACAAATGGTTGGTGGCGTAAGCCCAGGTAAAGGCGGTCAAACGCATTTAGGCCTTCCAGTATTCAATACAGTACGTGATGCAGTAGAAGCAACTGGCGCAACAGCTACAGTTATCTATGTTCCTGCACCATTTTGTAAAGATGCAATTTTAGAAGCTATTGATGCAGGCATCGAGCTTATCGTTACTATCACTGAAGGTATTCCAACTTTAGATATGGTTGACGTTAAAGCTAAGCTTGACGCTACTGGCGTTCGTATGATCGGTCCTAACTGTCCAGGTGTTATTACTCCTGGCGAAACTAAGATTGGTATCATGCCTGGTCACATTCACAAGCCTGGTAAAGTAGGTATTGTTTCACGTTCTGGTACGCTTACGTACGAAGCCGTTAAACAAACTACAGATGCTGGTTTTGGCCAATCTACTTGTGTAGGTATTGGTGGTGACCCTATTCCTGGTACTAACTTCATCGACGTATTGGAAATGTTCCAAAACGATCCACAAACTGAAGCAATCGTAATGATTGGTGAAATTGGCGGAACTGCTGAAGAAGAAGCTGCGGAATACATCAAAGCACACGTTACTAAACCTGTAGTATCTTACATTGCTGGTGTTACTGCACCAGAAGGTAAGCGTATGGGTCACGCTGGCGCGATTATCGCTGGTGGTAAAGGTACAGCTGATGAGAAATTCGCAGCATTAGAAGCGGCCGGTGTTAAAACTGTACGTTCTTTAGCTGAGATTGGTTCAGCACTTAAAGAGAAAACAGGTTGGTAATCAGCTTTTGATTGCAAACTGTTATTCTTAATAAAAACCCGCATTCTCTGATGGATAGTGCGGGTTTTTTGGTTTAAGACTTTTTAAATAATATTTATTTTTGTCGATACTTGCCAAACTGTAAAGGATTTTGTTGGAATTGCTGTTTTTCATTTAGCTCAGCGGTAATAATACTGTCCAATCTAGTTTCATTTTCTAACAAATACTCTATCCCACTATTTGTAATAGTAAAACCAAATCCTGTATTTCCATTATTGTCTTCAGTGATGTTTCGGTCTACGTATCCAATTCGTATTAATTTGATTAAGGCTATTTGGAGTTGAGCTTCTGAAAAGGATAGTGCCTTTTGTTCAATATCCCAAAAGAACAAGCCGTTTGTAGAACTTGTGTGAGTGGAAAGTAGTTCAGATAGCAAACGGAGAGATTTATCATTAATAGAATATTCACTTTTAGATATCTTGGGTGTCATCAATTTATCGGTAGCTGAACTTCTATTAATGTTGCCAAGTTGGTCCATTTGCTCGGATATTTTTATACAAGCAGCATTGACCGCACAATTTAAATTTGTATCACTTCTACTTTCATCAAAATCTAAAGTATTAATTCCAGCTAAGTCACTAGCGATATATAACTCTATATTTCTAGGTTTCAGTATAAAACAACGTTCTTTTCCTATTGAACCAATAAAAAGTCCTAATTCAAAAAGCACATTGTCTCTAACTTTTGGGTGATTATTGCCTCGAACAGTTATTACATCATCGGGCGAGAAAACAAATAAAGAAAAATCAACATTAGCAGCCTTAGTAATTAATGAACTCAAAGTATCACTGCCTGCCTTGTCAAAAGCATACGGCCAATTTGACACTTCAGCTGACCGGTCTAACGCGACGTTGCATGCGTTAGCTATATCAATACTATCACTTGATGATCCAATAAAAATTCTTGGCTTATTATTCATGTTATCCCTTCGACTGCTTTTCTCATTATCATAAGCTTAGCAACTTATTTCTTTAAGTTATATGAAAAATTAGAAGGACACCGACTCTAACTTAACTGCTTGGAGTTTATTTATCGGTTTGGCGTCGCGGTGGCGACGACACCCAAAGGGATGCTGACGCCGACCTCCCTCTGGACTCCCCCGGCGCTGCTACATTAAACGTGTTTCCTCCATGACGTCCAATACTCTTCGACGTACCAGCGCTGAACGTACATCCATGTACTACAGCGCTTTCACTGGCATCCATGCCAGTGATACGTGAATATTGGCCATCATTCCGGAGTTTAATGAAGCAGACTTGGCGTCTGGTTTATCTGTTGTGTTTATTCTTTAATATTTCAATAAACCGATTTGCTAAAGAACTACACCATAGAACTCTCAAACTCCCGATCCCATCTCAGCAACGGAAACTTAATTTAGATAAGTGCGATGTTTATCGGAGCCATGGATGGCGTAGACTGCCGTGTGAAGGGACGATTTTCGGCAGGAATAAACTTCGTGCCTAAATTCAGTTGGAGTGTTTTGCTGTGCAGGGCACAGTGGGGGATGCAAGGGGGAGATCTGTGTCTATCTCCCCCTTGCGTGTTGTCGCCACCGCGACGCCAAGCAGAAAATTAAAACTCCAATCCGATAATTTTTCAATATTAGACGGACACTCACTCTAAATTAATGGCTTGGAGTTTGTTTACTGGTTTGGCGTCGGCGTGCCTATTAAGTAGGGTCAGATACACATTAAGGCTTAATGCACGCTAATCTACCGTTGTCGCGGTGGCGACGACACCCAAAGGGAGGCTGACGCCGACCTCCCTCTGGACTCCCTCGGCGCTGATACATTAAACTTGTTTCCTCCATGACGTCCAATATTCTTCGACGTACCAGTGCTGATGGCACATCCGTGTGCCAACAACACTTTCACTGGCATCCATGCCGGTGATACGTGAATATTGGCCATCATTCCGGAGTTTAATGAAGCAGACTTGGAGTTTGGTTTATCTGTAGAGTTTATTCTTTAATATCTCAATAAACCGGTTTGCTAAAGAACTACACCATAGCACTCACAAACTATTGATCCCATCTCAGCAACGGAAACTTAATTTAGATAAGTGCGATGTTTATCGAAGCCATGACCGTTCCTAGGCATCCATGATTAACTGGGGTCAGGTACACATTAAAATTTATAGGCTCTAATTTATAATTGTCGCCGCAAATTAGACTTAGACTTACTCAAAATTGACAGGTTTGGAGTTTGTTTACTGGTTTGGCGTCGGGGTGCCGACTGCACCCAAAGGGAGGCTAGCGCCGACCTCCCTCTGGACTCCCTCGGCGCTGCTACATTAAACTTGTTTCCTCCATGACGTCTAATATTCTTCGACGTACCAGTGCTGATGGCACATCCGTGTGCCAACAGCACTTTCACTGGCATCCATGCCAGTGATACGTGAATATTAGTCATCATTCCGGAGTTTAATGAAGCAGATTTGGTGTTTGTTTTTTCGTTAGTAATTATTCTCAGTGATTTAGCTTTAACAACTGTTACAGCGATCTCTATATTAAGTAGGGTCATATTAAGTAGGGTCAGATACACATTAAGGCTTAAGGCTTAATGCACGCTTATCTGCCGTTGTCGGGGTGCCGACAACACCCAAAGGGAGGCTAGCTCCGGCCTCCCTCTGGACTCCTTCGGCGCTACTACATTAAACTTGTTTCCTCCATGACGTCCAATATTCTTCGACGTACCAGTGCTGATGGCACGTCCGTGTGCCAACAGCACTTTCACTGGCATCCATGCCAGTGATACGTGAATATTGATCATCACTCCAGAGTTTAATGAAGCAGGATTAGTGTTTGTTTCTATCTTTTGTAATTCGCCATTAGTTTTAGATTCTTGACCGTTTCAGCGATCGCTAGATCCCATCTCAGCTACGGAAACTTAATTTAGATCAGTGCGATGTTTATCGAAGCCATGGATGGCGTAGACTGCCGTGTGAAGGGACGATTTTCGGCAGGAATGAACATTGCGCCTAAATTGAGTTGGAGTG
>JAWUXK010000090.1:0-10839 GCA_034111385.1 Colwellia sp.
ATAAGTATATTGCTTCTTATCTATCCACCTGGTGCAATTAAGAAGTTTTGGACGAACATAAATAAAAAGTACACAAAACAAACAGAACACGAACCGCGTAATTAGCATTCAAACTAGTTAACTAATATCACCACTCATCCAAGCTGTTAGAAAAGCAGTTATTTGTGTCATCAAACGAACTATATGAATCATTAAGTGATGAAAAGCAATCATTGCTTAGGTCATCCAAATCACTTTGTCCTATACAATGCCCAACCACACCTTAAATTGTTAGTGGGCAAAGTGACACCAAACTTATCTTTATTACAGTACCATCTAAATACTTGCAGTATTTATACATATCATCCTCCTATTCATCTTCGAGCTCAGAATTTTTAAATCTCAATATTACGATTCACAATTCTAATAAGTTAATCGTAGAAACTGTAGATTGACAGGGATAAGGAAAGTATCATGACCATGAGCCATCTAGATGGACATAAAAAGTCAATAAAAAAATGCAAAAAGTTCAGTAGTTAACTAATTTTAGTGAAATAAAACTAAATTTTAGACATAAAAAAACCGACAATAATGTCGGTTATTTTTACATCCTAAAAAAGGATGGTAGCTGAGGGCGGACTCGAACCGCCACGCCGTTAAGCGGCGCATTTTGAATGCGCTTTGTCTACCAATTCCAACACTCAGCCAATAACTAAACTTAATAGTTAAGTGTGGGCATTATACAAACATCATTCATATAGGCAACTATTTTTGATATTTCCCTGACTAAATGGGTAATTAACAAACAATAATAATATTTCTATACTCATTTCACTTTTCAACACGCACATCCCTTTTACAACTAAACTCCTAAATTTCCCCAGTATTGATACTTGTTATAAGTGAACCTAAAACAATAACAATAGGAAAATTTATGAAACAAAATTATTTAAATGTAAAATTCGCTAGCTATCTGCTTGAAGAAATAACAAGAGCAATCAAGGTGCAAGAGCCAGTTCTAAAAGCTATAAAAGTCTCACAATGGGGGTGTCATGACGATTTTATCTACAGTGAAGTGTTACAGGAATGCTTTAAAGAGCTTTTACCATGCGAAAGAAAAGCATTAATGCGCATTGTACGAGAAGTGATTAATGCATCCGCCATAGCTTACGCAGAACTACTTGAAGACAATTACTTATGCTATGAAAACCTTGACCAATATAAAGGTGATTTGGATGAGTTTATTGATAACCTTGAGGATAACAGCAAAGAGTATTAGGGCTACTAATTTACTTACCATAAAACAACCGACTTTTCTGTGAAGTCGGTTGTTTTATATGAGCTGCTTTTTTCTGGAATAAGTTTATACAATTCACTAGGGAACTTGGGTAAGGCAGTCAGCAATATTAAACCATGTCCTCCTAGAGCTAGTTGATATACATTATAGGATTCCAAATGACGGCGTTTTTCAAGGCAGTTGTCGCCTAAATAGTTAAGCAGCTTCTTTATATTGCTCTGGATTTAACTCCACAGCACCTATTGGCTGCCAGTTTCTTTCACTTTTTGACCATCGTTCAGGATGCTCATTTCTTTTTTGTTGATACAGTATTTTTCGTTTCGCTAGTATTTCAATATCAAGGCCATCATGTCTTTGGTTTGGCGTGACAAACTTGATCCTGCTATGGCGATGTTCATTGTTGTACCAGTAAACAAATTCTTTTACCCATTGTCGTGCTTCATCTAATGATTTAAAACCCTCAGAAGGCCAACGAGGGTGATATTTTACCGTTCTAAATAGTGATTCTGAGTACGGATTATCATTACTTACCCTTGGGCGACTCCGCGAGGTAACAACACCTAAATCATACATTTTAGCTCGCATTGTTAAGCTCTTCATCGGTGCGCCATTATCTGAGTGCAATACCAAATCTGTTTTTAAGCATTTTTCACTCCACACACTACGCTCAAGTAACTCTGCCGCTTGTTCACCTGTTTCGTTGTGGTGAACTTCCCAACCAACCACTTTGCGGCTGTAGATATCTTCTATCATATACAGGTAATAGTGTTGGCCTATCACGGTTGTCGGTAAATATGATATGTCCCAACTCCAAACCTCATTCGCTTTTTTAGCGGTATAACTTGTTGGCTTTTTATGACTATTTCTTGGCTTCGCTTTGCCTCGATGATGAAGCATTCCTTCAGCTTTTAATATGCGATAAAAGCTCGACTCAGAAGCAATATATTTACCTCTATCTGCCAGTATAGGTACTATCTGGCTTGGTGGTAATGAAGCAAACTCTTCTACATTACAAACATCAATAACTGCTTGTCGCTCTCTAATACTTAGCTTGTTCGGTGGCTCTGGCCTAATGGCTGTTGGTCTTTTATCTTCACCAATACCGCCATCAATACGCCAACGTTGTAACGTTCGAGTTGATAAGCCAATAACTTCACAGGCCTTATCTTGCCTCGCACCAGCCGCTACAGCTTTGCTGATCAGCCGTGCATGTTTTTGCCTATCGGTCAGCGGTATTAGCTGTCCTCTTTTTCCTTCCAATAGGCATCGTACTTTTTTCCTAATACCAGCAACGCAGCGGTTTCGGCTAAGGCCTTTTCCTTTCTACGCAGTTCTCGCTCTAATTCTTTAATTCGTTTCTTGTCAGCCTTTTGCTCTGCCGTTTGCTTTACTCTTTTACTCAGTTTTGTTGTGTTACCTGCGATACAAGCCAGCTTCCAGGATTTTACCTGCTCTAAAAATAAACCCTTAACTCGACAATACTCACTTAATTCAACTTCCGATAATGTTGAGGTTTCCAGGACAACAGCAAACTTTTCTTCGCTTGACCACTTATCTGACGAACTAATTTTTGACACTATTAAACCTGATACGTTGAATTGCTTTTGCCAACTATACAGGGTTGATAGGTTAATACCTTCTTGCTCTGCAAACTTTCTGACCGATAAGCCACTCTGACTTAGTTTATTTAATATTGCTTCTTTAAATTGGCTTGAATACCTTTGATAATGCACTGTTTTTAACTTACCGCTCCCTGTTTATTTACTAAATTAATTGAGGCGACAAAAATCCTGACACAGGGGGATGAGGAGTATATACGTATGACATTAGCCATATACTGCAATACTTTACCCTAAACTAAACTCTAAACATAATCGTGTCTCAGTAAAGCACATATACTGACACTGACTGTCGTTGTACTTTTAGCATAATGTATTGATGAATGTTTTGTATTTCATATAAATACTATCCAATATCATTCTTCTAAAAAAGGGAAACACGTAATAACTACTACTGAATTTATTATTCAAAGATCGTAGCCAACTACAACGAACTAGCCCGACGTGAAATAAAATTAGGCCCCCCATGGCAACGCCATAAAAACAATTTTTAATGAAATTAAAAATTAAAAATAGGCTTGCAAAGCAAGTAATAAAAAGCGGAACTGAGCAATTACGAAGTAATTAGATTAGTGAAGCACGCCCTGTCAGAAGCGTAGCGCTGACTTAGTCGTATTTAGTTTCGCCTTAGCGAAATGAGTAGCAATACGGCACGTAATTGATGCTCACCTAAACCATGAAATGGTGCAGTTGTTTGGAGGGACTCTCAGGTGTTCCACACCCCCTTCAAATAACGGGTAAATGCGACTAAGTCAGCGACAGCGACAGGGCGTAGAAATTCTTACGACGAGAGAATCGAGGAAAGCTAGACAGTGACGAAGTCACGAATAGTCTAGCGTGTAGGAAATTTCTATAACGAAGTTATGGTCAACGATAGTTGATAGAGCTTACTGTAAGCTAAGCGTGGCGAAGCCTTAACCTAAAGCAAAGCGGAAGGTCTACGCTATTTTGAAAAAATCAGCTAAAATTTCCTCGCGCATTCCTTACTTTATTAGACAACAAATAAAGTAAGGAATAAAGGCGTATGCACAAACAACTAGAAAAATATAAACAACTTAATACGAAGTATCTTATACCTATTAAACACACTAATCCGGCCAAGATTGGAGCGGTAAGACGATTGTGTGTTTTATATGTTATTGGCAGATTCGGATTTAGCGCTAAGGTGGTTTTTGAATATTTACTGCAACTTCCAAGGGAGACCATCAACAAACTGTTTCGTCGATTAGTTGTTGAAGGCTTTATCAATGAAAGAAAAAGTTTTGGCTCCAAGGATAGCGCTGTTTATTATTTGAGTAGCAAAGGTAAGCGTTTTTTATCATATGAAACCGATATGACCTACAACCAAAAAACAGATACTTCAGGTCATAATAGTAAGACAGAAATACACGACCTCTCCATACAAGTCGCAATAATCGACAGGATATTAAACAGTAAAGGTCAATATACAGCTTTTGTGACAGAGAAAGAGCTGAGAGAGCTAGGTTATGGTACTTTTGGAGAGTTGAAACAAGAACGCGCTGTTGATGCTTTATTGTATTGCAGTGAGTCGAAAAGCCAGAGTAATTCAATACAACGTAACCCATGGCATAGCCTAGAAGTAGAGACGGCCAATTCGAAAAACATCAAGAGCGCCACTCAGGACTTACGCTCTGTTATTTTAAAAAAATACGTCAAACAACTCAGTGATCCAAACGGCTTATACAGTCGCGTGCTTCTCTATTCTCATCGCGAAAGATTCCTTCGCCAGATAAAAGTAAGAGTAGAGGGTATTGTCAGTGAGAATAAAGACAACTACAGCAATGCTGAAATAGCGCTTATACAATCTGAATTAAAATACATAAACTCTTTTTGCCCCACCCTATACAACATATTTTGGAACCCTGACTTCAAGCTTGAAAAGGCGACTCATCAAAGTGTCGAATTAGCACTTGCTGATAACCTGTTAACACAGTTAAATAAAAATAAAACACATAATAGCGACTATAAGAATGGATACCATAAAGCCTTTGTTGACCTATCACTGTTACGTGATGACGATAAAAGTCATAGTTATTAGTATGTACTGCTTAGCTATTTAAAAATGAAAAAAAGCCCCGTGAGGGGCTTAATATTATCTACAAGGTATCAAATTTCAATTTAATGCCTTGTGCTTTTTTCGTGACGCATTTGGAAGAAACTATAGAGTTTTGATGTCATAAAAGATAACAGATACCCCCCTAAACCACCAATTATTAACACTTCATGAGAAATCTGGACTTGAGAATTTAACTCAATGATTTCCAAAGAACTAAATACTGCCAAATAAACCATCAACTTTCCAAATAACGAAAGTATCATCCCAAGCTCTTTTATTAAAAATGCAGTTAGTGTTTTTTTAAATGTCTTCATGCAACTCTCCTGTATTGTCGTTTGCATAAATATATAGGCCCATCGCAAGCAAATTTTTCAGGCGAAAAAAAAGAGCTCGAAAAAAGCTCTTTTGACAACATTACGCTTTTCATTATTCATTTCAATCGCAATGACTTCCATAAATGCTGACAGACTTCCGTAGCCCTCGAAGCGGTGAGATATAGTGAGGTTAACTAATAGCTCAATCAATACGCAAAATTCGGAAAAAAATCGCTAAATAAAAACTGTATTAAGTGACAGCGGCACCTTGCTTCAACGTACAACTCGTTGTCTTTATATATAGTTTCCATCGAGGGTAAATTGATAGAAATAGTCGATAGTTTGAAAGGATCAGACAATAAAAAACGGAAGCAAGCTTCCGTTTAAATTTTATTCTATTGATTGTTCACACAATAATAATAGTGATTCGTAATTTTGTGTTGAAAAGAAAGTCTCTTTTGTGACACCTGTAAAATTGAAAAAATCACTTTCATCAACATGGTCATTTATAAACTCCGATATCTCAGTAAAAAAGTAACCAAAAACCAGTGCTCTTTCGTCTTTAGAAAAATACTTTTGATTCATGTGTTCCGGTAATTGCTCTTGGAGTTTCGAAGTGATCGCAAAACCGCTCGTACCAGCTTTGTCATTTCGATATTCGTAAATAGCCTGCTTTGTCTCATCATCAAAAAACCAACAAATGCGTAAAGCGTCCGGTGAATCGTTAGCCCACGGCGTTCGACTTTTTTTAACAAGTTTATGTAACCACTTAATTAGTGCTGGATTTGTCTTCTTACTCATAATATATCCTCGATTTAGTTAATCTCAAATATAAGTAAGGGCGGCATAGGGGGATTATCTATAACCTTAGACTTTTGTCATTTAAATGCCTAAAACTTTATTAGATACCGCAAAGGCTAGTAGGTGCAGGCAGTAACACTGGAATGTCTGAAAGAAAACAGTCGTGCTCTAACAACCTTACTACTGCTTTGAACTGATTTTTCTGAAAAAAACATGTGTTTGCCTTATCTCAAAAGTAGTCTCTTTAATGAGTTCTTCATCAATACTCATATTTACTACGTTGTATCTATAAATTAAAGAATCTAACTCAGTAAATTGTGGAAATGCTATCACTTTCATGTTTATACATTCTTAAATAACATTAGATTTCATTGTTATACCTTAATGATTTTATTTTTATTTAATAGTTGATTTTAAGCTTTCAATCATTAATGTCTTTTTACTATTAACAAGAAAAAGGCTAAAAAATGAAGAAGTTACTTCGGGTAATATTAATTTTATGTGTCGCATGTATGCTTATTGCTAACAATGAAATTTATTTTGGGTTTGTGCTTATGGCATTCTCATATTTCACGATTATAATCCTCGCGGCATCATCTGTACGCGGTGATTTTAATAAAACAGCTTTAGAAATAGAGATGCTTAGAAAGCATCATCAAAAGCCAACGTTTCACTATTTAAGCTACCCTGAGCAGCTCATTATGATAGAGGAGAGAAAAAAGCAGGGTATAAAAGAGAGGAAAAGAAAAAGTGCTAAAAACAAGGCTAAAGCTAGACGTATTTCTCGTCGCACAGATAACAACACTTCATTTGATGCGTGGGATGATGATTTAATATCAACCAACTCAACAAGTAGTTTATCTGAAAATGACGATATTATATTTATTGATGAAACTACAACCGATATTGATAGTTTCGAAGAAACCTACATTAATCCGAGTTCTGGTATGATAATGATTGGCAGCATAGGAGGAATAGATGCGGGCGGAAATGTTTGGGGCCAATCAAACTCGTTTGATGACTTAAGTAGTGATAGTCACTCATCTATTGAGGATTCATTTAATTCATTCGATGACTCTATTGATTTTACTAACAGTGGCATGGATGAATAATGATATGAGTTATTTATTTGGGGCTTTAATTGTATTACTTATTTTTACTGCTTCAATGTTTTTTTGTTCACATTATTTTGCCAAAGATTAATATTGAGAAAATAATCAATTTAAAGCTAACAGATAAATTAGCAAAAAAACTATAGCGCTATACTAGATTTAAAAAACCAGTATCACTCAACTCGCTTAATTGAGGCTTACAAGACATTACTAAACAACCACCGTCCAAAGACGGTGGGTTAAAACCTTCGGACTGAAGCCCAGCATTTCGGCTAAAGCCGATTACTCCACCTCAAAGTTGTCATTTTCTTTTCGTTCAAAGTGACGCTCCAAATATTTTTTGATCATCTCTTACTTTTGGACACGACTTAATAGAACTATTATGTAAAAGAAAATAAGCAATATATATTTAATATAAGCTTGATGATTGCTACTAATAGTTTTTTATTAAAAATAATATTAGTAATTAAAGTTTCCAAAGTATACCAAAAACTCGATTTAAAATTAATTTGCTGTCAACATATCATCACCTTTTAACTAAAAACGTTATAAATGAACTTATCTGTTACTGATATTTCACAGCCGAATACGAATGAACAAGGGCAAATATTTTCTGCTTCGGTTGACTCTTGTACGTCTGGTGAAAAGATTAGAACTAGGTACTTAACAGTAGAAGAAATATCTAATGCTCTTGGATTTTCAGCTCCAGAATTAATTAAAATGGCAAAGGGAAAGGAGATACCCGCACGTTTTGATAGCACTAAAAAAGAATGGTTATTTCTTCCTCGTGCTGCTGAGTTACTGTGTATCAAAGAAGAAATTACCTTCCTGAATTCGTCACCATTAACCGAGAAACAAAACACTGTAAGAAATATAACGAACAAAGATAAGTCTCTGTCTTCTGAAAATAATATGATAAAAACGGCCCCTCTACCCGACGATGAGATAAAAACAACTGAAACAGAGGCTAAGGCTGAGCCTATAGAAATAAATCATGTCGAGTTAGCCGGTCAAAGAACCGAAGCATTTTGTAAATTAAATAAAAGAGAAAAAAGCAAGTTGAATAAAAAGCATATTCAATTGCTGCAAGAAAAAAACACAAAACAAGCATTCGATTATGTAAATCATTTCGGTCTAAAATTAGGTCAAAACAGAGGAAAATTCAATTTAAATTTTAGAAGTAAAGAAACTATCAATAAAAAGCTCATAAAGATGTTCGGGCAAAAGAGAATATCATTAAATACAGAAAATAAAGAAGAAGCCAAGATAAAAGCAAATGAACTTATCCTTCTAAAATGTATTGAAACTGATACTGATTTAATACCACAGCAAAATAAAAACACTTTACTAAATAAGTTTTTAAAATCTTGCGCAATTAACAATAAGGGCAAGAGTTCAGAAAAAGACATGTTCAGTAAGATAGGGTTTTGGCACTATGCCTTAGGTGATATTCCTGTTTCAAAAATCAACTACGCATTACTTGCTGAAGTAGAAGAAACCATGTTAATTCAGGATGTTGATAAATCAACAGTAAGTGCATACAACTCAGAAATTAGAAAAGCATTAACTATTGCTTATGAAAAAAGCTTTATACAAGGCATTCCTAAAGTTAACTCATATCAATCCAGCGAAAGAGAATTTGTTGAACTTCCCTTCAAAGAAAAATGGATGCCGTTAGTAAAGGCATACTCAACATCTATTCCGGAAAGAAAATTTTTAAAGTTTAGTTGGTTTAAAGGTTTACGAAAATACAATTGCCTACATGCTGAGTATGAGCATTTTATTCAGCTAGAAAATGGTAAGTGGATAATGCGCTTACCAAGTGGAACCAATAAATCAGGTAAAGCGATTGATGTTGCTGTAAGCCCTGAAGAAATGAAAATAGTAAAATCCATGAAACAATTTCACAAAAAACATGGCATAGACAGTAAGTTTGTTTTTGCACTAAATGATGATGATGACTTGCCAGATATAGATACTAAACGCTGGAGAGTTGCTCTACATGATTGCAATTTACCAAGCTATTTAGTATTCCACCACTTAAGACATTATTTTGCAACTAGCCTAAGGCGCAAAGGAGTAGATTTAGAGACTATTCGAAAATTGGGTGGCTGGACATGCCTAGAATCATTAAAGCGTTACATTCACTGTGGTGTCACTGATAAAGAGCATGAAGCTATTGAGCGGGAAATCAGCGTCTAAAAATACAGTAAAAATCAACAACAAGTGCGTAGTAGTTAATTTTTACTAGTATTCTTTGTTTAAATCATTAATGTATTTTTAAGTATATTTTAATTATTTAGAAGCCAAGATGATTTATAAAAAAAATAATTCAAAATATTGGTATACCAAGTTTGAGATGGAATACCAAGGGATAAAAAAGCGAGTGCACAAATCCACTCGGCACACATCAAAAGCAAAAGCAGAGTCCTTCGAGGCTCAATTAAAGCAAGACTTTTGGCTTTCCATGACAACAAATCAAATAAAACAATACTCTTTAAAAGAGGCTATTGAAATTCATTTATTATCACGTCAGGTAAATCGCTCTTTTAAAGATAAAGAACGAAAGCTCAAATGGTGGTGCAAAGAATTAAAAAACCCTATGTTAAGTGAATTATCCACACCTTTAATACTGAGTGAAATATCTAAGAAAAATGGCATATCTTTAGGTACACGCAATAGATACCTTGCAGAATTAAAATCACTTCTAAATTTTTGTCACAAAGAGCTCGGTTGGATAGATAAAGTGCCTGTACTAAAAATACTTAAAGAGCCGAAAAGGGCATTTTTCAAATTATCGCCCTTTGATGTCCAAAACCTTTTAAAAGCTTCTCCTGGTTATCTACAAGCTATTATTGCCTTTGCACTTTTAACAGGTTTAAGAAGAGGTAATATCCTAAGTCTGCGTTGGTCACAAATAGATTTTGAGAGAGGGTGCATATTTATCGCGGCTAATGAGCATAAATCTAAAGATCATGTAACAACACCTATTTGTCGTCAAGCGATGGAGTTACTGCTACATTTAAAGAGTAAATCAACATCATCCTTTGTTTTCACTACCCCTATGAATATTCCATTAAATGAAGTGCAGCATAGGCTTTGGAGTAAAGTAATAAAAAAGGCAAATGTTGAGGGCCTTCGATTCCATGATTTGAGACATAACTGGGCCACCAAGCATATTGAAGCTGGCACAGACCTATTAGCCCTTAAAGAGTTGGGTGGATGGAAGACCCTAGAAATGGTTCAACGTTATGCTCACCCTTCTAATGACTATTTAGCACAACAAGCTAAAAACATTGATTCAAGAACACATTTTCCGAGTATCAGTTCTCTTGAAAATGATGTGACAAATAACCGTGACAAATTAATTTATGACGAAGAATCGTCACACTTAGACATTATTGAGAAAAAGATTGGGAATTTAACAATTATCAACGAAAGAAAAAAACTAGAAAAATTAATGATATTCAATAGGTTGGAAATAAATGAGAATAGCGACGTAAGAGAGTCAGAGGAAAATGAACAACGGATTTTGAATCCGTCGTGTATACCAATTTCACCACACTGGCATTTCTTTTCATCTATACATGTATAAGTTACATGTTAAATATCGTTAGATATAAATACTAGCGAAAAAGAA
>JAWUXK010000091.1:0-17904 GCA_034111385.1 Colwellia sp.
AACGGCATTATCGACGTACCTTTTTCACCACATATTATTAACCATAATAATATGATCACTATTCGAGATGCTCAAAAGAATATTCGTATCATTAAAAGAGGCAATGTGCCTATTCCTGATCGTTGTTATGCCTATGAAAAAGGTCAATGTGACTTAACTAAAGATACAACCAGCATTGTTAACGACATTATTCATGACATAGGAATTATGCAATGAGCCAGATAAAATCAACTGATAACATCTCTGAACAAAGCCAAGGCAAGTTATTAATTGATGTAGGAAGTACCTATTTTAAATTAAGTAACCAAGCGAATATTGAGCAGCATTTTAGAGATTTTAATAAGTCTATTTTAGATGACTTAACCTATAAATGCGGCTCAAAAATAGAATCTTTTGATAAAAAAGATATCCATATTTGCTCTTCTGCTAATGGTGGTTTAAGTACGCTTATTATCGGTGTAACGAATTCATTTTCTTTAAAATATGCGACTAACATAGCTTTCAATTCAGGTATCAATATTATTGATACTGTGCTTTTTCAGAACATTGAAGAATATTCAGTGCCTAGTGACTTGATTGATGTTGTTATTATTGTTGGCGGTATTGATTCAAATCCAGGTAACTTCTCTGAAAGTTTATATCATTACTTAGATAGCTTAACTTATTCTAATGTTGTTTTTGTTGGTAGTGAGCTTGATGCGCCAACAATTAAAGAAAAGATAGAGAATGTTGTCGTACTCCCCAATATTATTGATGACCGATTACATATTGTTGAAGACGCTTTAAAAGATTACTTAACAAACCTTTACCAGCAAGATATTGAAGGTAAAGAAGACATTAAAGATCTGTATAACATCACAGATAATCAAATATTCTCAACACCTTATGTAGTCAACAAAACACTACCTTTTATCCATACTAAATATGCGGTGGTTAACCCGTTTGTATTATTAGATATTGGTGGAGCAACAACCGATATTCATTATTCGAAAGATTTAGTAGACGAAAATATCGTGACTGA
Source organism: Colwellia sp. (assembly GCA_034111385.1). GTDB lineage: Bacteria > Pseudomonadota > Gammaproteobacteria > Enterobacterales > Alteromonadaceae > Colwellia. The sequence goes on from JAWUXK010000091.1 coordinate 1,022, forward strand.
AAATGAATATGATCGTTTGGTCTTTAAAAAGCTAGGTGTTTATAAATCAAAACAGTCACTCATTTTTGCTGCAAAAAACAATGAATTTGTTTATGAATTATTAATGCATTTAAAAGTGACTGAAAATATTTTTGAAGAGCAAAGCAATAAAGCCACTAAAGTGCTGATGCAGTTAGCAATATTTCTTGTATTATGTAAAATTTCTCATTACAAAAAAGCCTATGTTAATCTAAAATTATTATCAGTTAACTCGTTTGTGTTAACAGGTGGTATTACTAAAGTATTAACAGTAGAAGAAATTGAAGACATTATTTCGTTTTTCTATAAAAAAATTCTTAACTCAGACCATAATCCAGCGACTGTACTAGATAATAATTATGATATCTGGACATTAGGGGCAGAAGGAAAAGAACCATGTCAATAAACTGTATAAGAACACTCATTGAAAATGCAGCCACTTCCGACAGTGACAAAACAGCAGTAACGTTTAATGACAATAGTATTACGTATGCTGAGTTACTTAATAAAGTAAACCAAGTTGCCTTTTATTTGCAAGAACTTGATTTACCGCAAGATTCTAGAATTGGTATTTATTCCACTAAGGGTATTGACCAAGTTATTGCGGTGTTGGCTATTCTGTCTACTGACTATGTTTTAGTCCCGCTCACAACTTTGTTAAAACCTGAACAAGTTGAATACATTATTAATGACTGTGATATTCAATGTATCATCACAGACACGCGACAATTTAAAAGTATTGAAGCAATTAACTTTACCGGTAAAATCATTTCTTATGATACAACCAATAAAGATATCGCGTCTTTTGAAGAAATTTTCAAATATTACAACAAGCCTTATACATGCGATATTAACAGCTACAGTAATGCCGTCATAACTTATTCGTTTGGTGTGTCAGGTCAACCGAAGGGGATTGTAATATCACACCGTAATTTAACTGATTCCGCACGTGTTGCTTCTCAATATTTAAACTTAAAACACGATGATGTTATCTCAGGTTTGTTAATTTTTAACTTTGATTATGGCTTAAATCAAATATTCTCGACCTTATACAAAAAAGCAACGTTAGCATTACATCGTTTTATTTTGCCAGATGATTTTTTCAATCACCTTATTAACGACAAAGTAACGGTTATTCCGTTAATGCCTGTTTATATCTCCCAAATGTTTGATGAAGATATTAGCAGACTGCCCAATGCTGAATTATTTTCTCATGTAAAAACAATTACTTCTTCTGGTGGTAATGTGACTGCCAAAATGATTAAAGATTGCAAAAATACTTTCCAAAATGCTAATTTTTATTCTATGCACGGGCTTACCGAAGCATTCCGCTCTACCTATCTTGACCCATCACAAGTTGAAATTCGTCCAGACTCCATTGGCAAAGCCATCCCTGATGTTGAGCTTTATGTCATTAATGAAGAGGGCAAAGAATGTGGTGCTAGAGAGGTTGGTGAATTAATTCACCGTGGCGGTTATATTTACAAAGGTTTTTGGAATGCGCCTGAGCAAAATAATCAACGTTTTAAATCCGTTCAAATACTTAAAGATGTTATCAATATTGAAGGTCAATTAACGGACGAGATAGTTGTTGCGACCGGTGATTATGTTTATAAAGACGAAGAAGGTTACTTTTACTTTAGCTCTCGACATGATGATATGATCAAAACTCGCGGCTTTAGAGTTTCTCCTTATGAAGTGGAATCGGTTGTTGCGAAGAATATTCCTCAGATCACACAGTGCGCCGTGTTTGGTATGGATAATGAGCAAATAGAAGAAGAAATCATTATGGTTTATTCTGCTAGCAGTGAGATATCTGAAAAAGAGATTTTATTTGAATTGAAGAAGCATTTAGCCTCTTATATGGTTCCTAGTAAGGTAATATTTAAGAAATCATTGCCTTTAATACAAGGTGATCGAAACAAAATCAACAAAGAAGTGTTAAAGCAAGAATTATCTGTTGATTAGCCTAATTGAATGCTACCAGACGTATTACTTTTATCAGTGATTAGTCTGTTAGCACTCAATCAGTTACTCTACAAAGAAAAACAGAAAGATCTAAGTAATTAAACGCTAATTTTCTTTAGCATCTAGTTTGCAGCGTTTAATATTTGCTCTAACTTTAACCCTGTTAATTTCATTACACTCTTCACCACATAAAACATGATCCCACAAAGCATTATCATCGAAGGGATGGCAATGACGGGATAACTTAACATGGTCATTTCACCAAGCTGTTCATTAAATTCTGTCGTCCCTGCAGGGCTAACGACAATCCATTTCGCTAATAGATAATTCATCGTTGCAGAAAAAACAAAGGTGATGGATAAAAGGTGATTGGCTCGCTGAATTTTTGCTTTAAATTCATCAGTTTTATTGTGATCTGATAAGCTCTGATAGATTAAATCTAAGTTAAACATCAAAGGGTTTAGTAAAATCTTGGCAATTAATGGTTTCCCCCAAAATCCTGATACCAGTACCACTAAGCCAATAGTCAAAGGGATTGCCGCTTCCTTAATGGCTAGCCACTCTACATCGAGTTCAAATAACCCAATCCCCCCAGTTAACAGAGTACTGAAAAAACCCAGCAATGAAATAAAGTTCATTGATTTGTTTTTAATAAAATCATACAAACCATAACCAAGCGGAAATGATAACGCTACAATTAAGGCATTCACTGAGCCTAAGTATTCTCCCCCAGATAATTTCATTAAAATAACCGACGGAATTACAATATTAAAAATAAGCTCTAAAAAGGTATTGTTTGGGCGTTTAGCTTGTGTTTGAGTTGACATTATATTTTCATTTTAAGGAAAGCGGACTGTCGTCAGCTTATTTAGGTATTTACTTATTTTATCGAATAAGCGCTTAAAAGTCAGTTCCATCTTTAAGGTATTAGGTTATTGCTTATACTGTAATTGAGTTAACTATTGCCAGTATGAAAGAATGGTTTTTGTTAAACGTTGCCACCTTAATTTACATTCCGCCACAATGAGTTTGTCGAAGCATCAGGTAGTGTGTATAAAGTATGGGAAGTTCACTCACCTAGAACGATAATGGGAAATTAATCAAGGTAAATGCGATGTATAATACAGCATTTACCTTTTATTAGAGTAGAGTACTAAAATTATCAGCCAGTTGAAATGATAGTTAAGTAAAGTAAGCCTTAAGCTCAGGAATACAAGAGCCGCAATTAGTACCACATTTAAGCTGTTTTCCGAGTTCTTCAACAGTGTTACAACTGCCAGCAGCGATTGATGCTTTGATGCTATTTTCACCAATTTGAAAGCACGAGCAAACAATTGCGCCTATATCTTCGGCATCTGAGTCGATTCCAGCTAAAAGCTTGAAGCGAGTTTGAATACTTTGGGTTTGATTAATATTCTCTTCGATGAATTTAGTCGAATACTTTTCATTAAGGTTGGTGCTTGCATTAAAAAAACATAAAAGTTTGTTATCTTGAAATCCCGCTATGCGTATAGATTCACTTTTATCATCTTTCATTACCACCCAATCATCAATATCTGGAAGCAGCGCCTTTAAAAACATTTCATCAGTAGGTAATGAACCCGTATCCGATAAAATATACTTAATACTATTGCTTGCTCGTATTTTTGTCCAATAATCAGTATCGACTTTCAGTGTTTTATAAGTAATTAAACAACCAGACCAAACAGCATTGAAAGGGGATATTTTTACTGGGCTATGCTTAAACTCGGGTTGCCCACAAATAGCATCAGTAATAGGGTTAACCAGCGCAGAAACTTTTGCGGCAGCAGAGAAATTATCATTCCAATGTATTGGCGTAAAAATTTCGCCTATACGTTGTTGTTCAGTATATTGTACGCGACCTAAAAACGTGGCGTCTAAATTATTAAGTTGAGCTATTTGCTTATCAGCAATATTAAAGCGTTTAGCATCTTGAGGGTGAATTTGAATAAACGGCTCATCGGCATGCGACATCAATTTAGCCGTACGTCCTGTACGTGTCATTGTATGCCATTGATCGCGAATACGGCCTGTATTCATAATTAACTGATCTGCTTTGGGTGCTTTTTTAGGTAGCTGCCCTAATACAGAAATTATATTGGCTTTGCCACTTTCATGATTAAAGATGTTATCGGTGAATAGGCGTGCTACACCCGTTGGATGTTGCTTGTTAACCGGCCATTGAATAGGTTTGAAAGCTTCATATTCACTTTTGGTAATATTTGCATAGGCAGATATATCAAAGAAACGTGAAACACCTTGAGGCGTTTCTGGTTTATCTGAAATTTCTTCGGCTTTGTATCCAGAATAGGTATTTTCAAATCCAGATAATCCAGCATGCTCTCTAAAAATATCACTTTGATGTTGATAATTAAATGCTTCCTCAAAACCCAGTTTTTTGGCTACGTTACAAATAATATCCCAGTCATGTTTTGCTTGGCCTGGAGGAGTTAATAGTGGTTTTTGTAAGGTAATACGACGCTCTGAGTTGGTCACTGTGCCGTATTTTTCACCCCATGTCGTTGCAGGGAATACTACATCGGCACATTTAACGGTATCGGTATTTTCAAAGCACTCGTTAACAACCACTAAGTCACACTTTTTAAGTGCTTGTTTAACGAAGTTAGCATTTGGCATACTGACAACCGGATTAGTTGCCATTATCCATATCGCTTTTATTTTTCCTTCATCAATAGCTTGAAACATATCAACGGCTTTATAGCCCTGCTTTGTTGTCATGTTTGGCGCTTGCCAAAAACGTTCAACTAAATCTATCGCTCCGGGATCTTCATAATGCAAATGGGCTGCAATTTGAGTTGATAAACCACCGACTTCACGCCCCCCCATTGCATTAGGTTGCCCTGTAATAGAAAAAGGACCTGCACCTTCATAGCCAATTTTCCCTGTGGCTAAATGGCAGTTAATAAGGGCATTGCCTTTATCAACACCTGTCGATGACTGATTGATACCTTGTGAGAACATCGTAACAACTTTTTTATTGTTGGCGAATAGTTGGTAGCTTTCAATTAAGGTGGATAGCTCTATATCACACGCTACGGCAACAGCGGTTATGTCATTTAATTGCGTACGAGCGGTGTTTAACGCTTTTTCAAATCCCTGAGTGTTTTGGGCGATAAAGTCACTATTAAGCTTGTCATTATCGGCTAAATACATCAGCAAACCATTGTAATAATAGGCATCGGTACCAGGTTTTAAGGCTATATGTAGATCAGCGGTATCACTTGTGGCAGTAGCTCGAGGATCTATAACAACTAGCTTTAATTGTGGATTATTTTTTTGTGCCTTTATTATGCGTTGATAGACAATGGGGTGAGCATAAGCGGCATTTGAACCCACCATAAAAATAACATCAGTTTTTTCAAGATCTTCATAACAACCAGGTACAAGATCTTCACCAAAAGCACGTTTATGCGCAGCACTGGCTGATGCCATGCAAAGGCGAGAGTTGGTATCAACATGACTAGAGCCAATAAAGCCTTTCATCAGTTTATTGGCAACATAGTAATCTTCAGTGAGTAATTGTCCAGAGAGGTAAAAAGCAATAGATTCAGGACCGTGCTCATTAATTATTTCTTGAAATTTGTCGGCAACATGTGAGGTTGCTATATCCCAGCTGGTTTTTTTACCATTCACTGTGGGGTTTAATATGCGCTCATTTTGCCCTTGTGTTTCACTTAACGAAGAGCCTTTTACACATAGACGGCCTAAGTTGGCAGGGTGTGAGGTATCCCCTTTCACTGAAATAATTTGGTTATTAGCAATGGTTGCTTTAATACCGCAGCCTACACCACAATAGGGACAAGTTGTTTTCACTTCTTTAGCTTCAACAGCGTCGGTAAATATAATGTCTGAACTCATGATAACCTCTATATGGCAACACTTTACTTATTGATTAATGGAATTTGGTTTTAACCAATAATTTAATTTTATGTCTGTTTAGATCTAAATAAGGATACGGTATGGCTATGCCACTTTATTTTCTGTTTCAATTTTTTCATCAAGCATATATTCTGCACCTAGAAGTAATTCGGGCATATGCATTTTAACTGGGGTTTTATTTTGCATCAGTTCAAAGTAATCCATGCCTGAACTTACATCGCCAAACAGTACAATGCCGACGATAATATTATTTTCAATTATTAGCTTTCGATATACACGCGCATTATTGTCACACAGTGTAAAGGTTTGTGTTTTTTCTGATGACTCCACAATACCCGCTGAAAATAACTGCACACCAGAGACTTTTAATTTAGTGGCAACGGGGGCATTTTTAAATTTTTGTAGGTGTAAACTGGTTAAGCGAATAGCTAACGATTCACATTGTTTCCAAATAGGATCAACTAAACCGAACGTGGATTTTTTATGCTGACAACATTCACCTAAAGCACTAATATGCTTATCACTTGTTTGCATGTAGTCATTGACCACAATCGCTTTGTCTACCTCTAAACCACAACAATCGCCTAATTCAGAATTAGGTGTTATGCCTGTTGCGATAATAGCTATATCAGCTTTACGATACTCACCACTAGTGAGTTCAATCCCACTTAAACTTGCTTTATTATTTGCATTCATCAACTGATCAAAACGTACAACTTCTTCGCCTAACACGAAAGTAATATTTTTTTCAGCCATTACTTTTTTCAGCATATCGCCGGCCACGAGATCTAATTGCCTATTTAACAACCATTTATTACGATGTATTAAGGTAACTGTTACGCCTGTACTTGCTAAACCATAAGCCGCTTCTAAACCCAGTAAGCCACCACCAATCACAACGGCATTTTTATGATTTTTTGAAAATGATTCAATATTTTGGGTGTCTCGAATATTACGGAAACTAAATATTCCTTCAATATTCTGATTTTTAGCAGGAATTGTTGCGGCACGTGAACCTACAGCGAGCACTAATTCATCGTATTGAAGTTGAGCGCGGCTAATATCTGAAAAGTTGTCATTGTGATATGTTTCAGTTGTTAACGTTTTAGTACTGCGATCAATATCAGTAACACGTGTTGAACTGATAAAGGTGATGTCGTTATCTTGATACCATTGCGGAGTTTTTTGAATAATGTTTTCGTAATGGGTTTCTTTCGCTAAAACCGTTGAGAGTAATATACGGTTGTAACTTCCTTGCGCTTCTTCACCTATAACGGTGATGGTATATCTTTTTGGGGAGCGTGTTATTATTTCATCTAGTAATCTACCTGTAGCCATACCATTACCAACAATCACTAATGATGGTTTACACTGTGCTTTTGAGGTTGAAGAGCTAAACATATAAAAATATCGCTGTAGTAAAAAGAAAATTTATTCTCTCAATAAGCAATAACTGTTCCACTACAATTAACCCAACTAAAAACATCACCCGTAGGGTAGTAAATAACAATGATTTTTTATTACTGAAAAGCTGAATTTCAAAACCTAATTTAAAAAATAAATATTTATATCAATAGGATAGGTTGGGTGTTGTGGAGGTGTTATTCTGACTTTTTTTAGGGCGTTTAATTAGTAGAGAGTGTATCGAAATAATGTGATTATCGGGAATTCAATAGTAGGTTTATTGCCTAGTTTATTGCACCAACATGAGGAAAACTGTTTAGTTGAGCGCAACATAAAATGTTGTAATTTTAGCGAGAGTTAGCCCAACATGGCTAACATTGATTGTATTGATCATTTGTCTGTGTCACGCAAACTTGGTCGCTTGCGGCCGAGAAATTCATAGAAGGTTAGTTAACCAGCTTTTTGAGTGCGTATAGGGAATTATTTCATCATGATTTTTTATTTGAAAAAGACATAGCTGCCTTTATTTGAATGTTTTGCTCGATACATTGCACGATCAGCGTTCAGTAGTAGTGTTTGAGTCGAATTGCCATCTTCGGGAAACATGGCAATGCCAATGCTGCTTCCTATCTTGATTATTTGATCTTCATGGGAATAACACGTGGACACCTCCTTTGAAATACGCTCTGCAACATCGCTCACATAACCTTTATTTTCAGGCGAAAATAATAATACGACAAATTCATCGCCACCAAAACGAGCAACTGTATCGCCAGTGCGGATAACACTTTGGATTTTCTTTGCTGTTTCTTGAATTAATTCATCACCAATATTGTGACCTAGCGTATCATTGACTGTTTTAAAGTTATCTAAATCAATGAAAAGCAAAGCAAGTAGACTTTTATCCCGTGTGGCATGTGCAATCGATTGATTTAAGCGATCGGTAAGTAAATTTCTATTTGCGAGCCCTGATAAAGCATCATGGCTGGCTTGAAATTCTAATTTCATTTCATATTTTTTTTGGTTTGTAACATCTTGCAAGGTTTCGACGGCACCAATTATTTTTCCTTCTTTGTTCTGTAAAGGGGCTGCTGTGAAATAGAGCCATTTTTCTCCGGCATTAAAATTGGGAAAATGATCGGTAGCTTCCCAACCATTTTCAACTAGCGTTGAAGGAGCCCATGTTTTTGAATAATATTCCGTTACCTCTGATAACTTGTTATCCACTACAAGATCGGCAAGTACAGGGCGTGGTTCAGGGTAGAAGCCTCTCCATTGCTCTTTTGTGCCGACAACGTCGGATGATTTTGTGCCAATTATTGCTTCGCAAGCACGATTCCAGTGAGTTACTTTGTGATCATCATCAATAACGAACATAGGTACTGGGCAGCCATCAATAACCTGAGAGAGTAGGTGCTCTTTTTCTTTTAGTTCAGCTTCAAAAAGTTTCTGCTTGGTGATATCTCTTAAGATTTCCATCGCACCAATAACAACTCCGCCTTTGTCTTTTATCAGGGTTGCGCTAAAAGCAAGCCATTTCCCGCCACCAGGAAAATGAGGAAAATAATCTTCGGCTTCCCATGTATCTTTAGCAAGGGCTGAACTGTTAAGTTTTCCAGCATAAAGAGTCTTCATCTCTTCCATGCGGTCATCCATAATCAGATCCGCCATTGTCGGGCGTTCTTTATGATAAAAAGGGTACCACGCTTTATTCGTTCCAACCGCTTCGCAAGCGGGTACTCCGGTTGCCATTTCACAGGCTGCGTTCCAGAGAATGATCTGATGTTCCCTATTTATCACAAAGGTAGGTACAGGCGTGCTCTCTACTATTTGAGCAAGAAACTGTTGCCTGTCCTCTAATCTTGTGAGATTTTCTTTCTCGAACGACAATTTATGACCTACTTTATGATGATGTGTAAATGATGATGCAAAATTCCTGTACGGAGTACAAGCCCCTATTTTCATCTTTATCGTATAGATTTATCTTTTTTCTTCTTTTTTATGGTGTTAGATCAAAATATATTTATTACCAATGTGCTATATGACTAAATTTCGTACAAATTTTATTAAAAATCAACTAGCATGTCGACAATTTCAATCAGTTGTACTGCTAAAGCTATAAATTGAGTAGTCTCAGCCATGTATTGAATTAATAAAAAAGCAATTTATCAAGGAGATAAAGTATCATGCTCGTATTGTGAATTATAATGTAAACTTTTGTAATATCACTACTCTCCTCGTTGATCTTTTATTACACTGCTAACTGGCTTATTTTTAATATGAGATACACGTTTTATGATGCGTCGATTTCGACCACTACTTCCCTTATTAGCAAGTTTATTTTTATTGGCTTGTAGTAGTACTTCAGAGGTAGATGAAAAACTAAAAGACTTGCCTCTTCCTCAACATTGGCACGACAGTAAACAAGCTTTAGCGGTTGAACATAACTGGTTATCTCAACTTGATAATCCACAAGTGCATCAATTAGTGAAAAAAGCCTTAGCTGCGAACCACCAATTTGCCATGCAAGCGTATGCGCTAGAAATATCGCAGCAACAACTCATTGTTTCAGGTAGCCAACTTTGGCCTGAGCTTGACTTGTCTTTTAAGAGTAGTCGTACTAAAGATAACGACACCGGCAGCTATTCAAACACTAACTCGGTTAATTTGAATGTAAGCTATGAAGTAGATATTTGGGGAAAATTGTCTGACGCTGATCGCATGAGTAATTTTAACTACCTTGCTCAAAAGTCTTCATTCGAACAGTACAAACAACAATTAGTTGTGAATGTTGTGACCACATGGTTTAGCGTGATTGAAGCAGAAAAATTATTAAGTCTTTATCGCAGTAGAGTAGAAAATTCCCAACAAAACTTAGCGATTATCGAATCAGGGTATCATTCAGGCTTAACTTCTGCGCTTGATGTTTATTTAACACGCAATGATTTGAATAATGAATTAACGCGAGTGTCAGAGCAAGAAGCGGCAAAAATAAACGTTATTAGGCAACTTGAACGCCTTGTTGGTGAATATCCAAAAGGTGAGCTATTGGTTGATGCTAACTTGCCTTTATTAACCAATGATATACCCGTTGGGCTACCCTCTGAATTAATTAGTCGGAAACCGGCATTAAAAGCTAGTTGGTATCAATTATTATCACAAGATGCTGGTTTAGCTTATGCACACAAACAACGTTTTCCTAGCATTGTTTTATCAGGCTCTGTGGGTGACTCTACGACTGATATGAGTGACTTATTGTCAAGCTCCTCGCTAGCATGGTCATTATTGGGGAGTGTTTCTGCGCCTATTTTTAATTCAGGTCGCTTAAAAGCAAATGAAGAAAAGACACGCCTAGAATTAAAACAAGGCGAACAGCTATATCTCGATACTTTATACAGTGCTTTTAGCGATGTTGAAAATGCTATTACAAAAGAAAAAAGCTTAAAACAGCGTTATTACACCATGTTAGCTGCAGAGGATAATGCAAAAAATGCATCGACATTATCTTTTGAACAATACCAAAGCGGTTTAGTTTCTTATACCACGGTACTCGATGCGCAAAATCGTTCTTTTGAAGCGCAAACAACGTTAATAAAGATTAAAAATCAACTTATTGCTAATCGTATTAATTTACATTTTTTATTGGGTGGCGACTTCAGCACACCGCTACCTGAAAATAAGGCCGAATAACATGTCTAACACCTTTAACGTTAAAAAATTATTATTACCGCTTACTCTAATTATTATTACCGCCGCAATAATATTATTCATTAGAGAAAATCCACCACAGAGTAAACGCGGTAAAATATCAAAAGCCCCTCAAATGACGGTAGAAACAACCACGCTTACCCCGACAAATTATCAAGTGGTAGTGCAAAGCTTTGGTACGGTAACGCCAAGAACGCAAAGTGTATTGTTTGCCCAAGTTTCTGGACAAATCAATAAAGTGAGCAAACAATTTAGAGCCGGTGGTTTTTTTGAACAAGGGGATATATTAATACAGCTTGACGATAGAGATCACCGTGCTGAAGTAAAAATTGCCCAAGCAAGTTTAATGTCGGCCAAACAAAACCTACAAGAAGAAGGCGCACGGGTAAAACAAGCTAAAGCTGATTGGAAAAGGCTGGGTAACGGCAAAACGCCTAACGCATTGGTATTACGTCAACCTCAATATGAAGCAGCTAAAGCACAAGTGCTCTCTGCTGAAGCATTGCTTGATAAAGTAAAGTTATCGCTAGAGCGCACCAAAATTGTCGCCCCTTATGCCGGTAGAATATTAAAGAAGAATGTTGATATAGGGCAAGTGATTTCAAGCAATACACAGCTCGCTGATATTTTTGCGGTTGATTATGTAGAAATACGCTTACCGATAAAGAATAAAGATTTACCGCTGATGAAGTTACCCGAAGAATATCGAAATGCAGATGAAAAAATAGACCTTGAAGAGAAAGAAAACTCGATGATAAGCAATGTTGTTATTACGTCAGATCTTATGGGTAAACAAGTCTGGCAAGGTAAGATTGTTAGAACGGAAAGCGCTATAGATGAAGTGTCTCAACAACTTTATGTAGTGGCACAAATTATTCGTCCCTATGACAGTGAATACAACAAAGGTGCTCAGATAAAAATGGGGCAATATGTCACTGCTCATATCACCGGCCGTGAAGTTCAAAAAGCCTTAGTGATTCCCAGTAGCGCTATTTATCAAGGTAGTTATGTGTATATTGTTCAAGACAACCTGTTAATGCGAAAAGACATTGAATTAGGTTGGCAAAATGGCTCTGAATCGATTGTCACACAAGGATTAAATGCGGGCGATGAACTCGTGCTAACATCACTAGGTCAAGTGAGTTCTGGTACACCAGTTGCCATTAAAGGCCAAGCGCCAACAAGCAATGCGTTAAAAGTTAAAACCTCACCTTTATCTAAGGCGAAAAGCTAATGATTGCTTGGTTTGCTCGAAATCACGTTGCCGCTAATTTGCTATTAATTACTATTTTAATTGCAGGTTTATTCAGTTTATCTACCCGTATTCCTTTAGAGGTGTTTCCCTCATTTGCCACAGACCGTATAAACGTGAATATGTCATTACGGGGGGCAACACCTGAAGATGTTGAAAAAAGTATTTCTATTCGCATCGAAGAGGCCATTCAAGATTTAGAAGGTGTTAAAGAGATTTCGAGCCGATCAAAAGAAGGTTCATCTTCGGTTAGTATTGAAATAGATTCAGGTTACGATCCTCGTGAAATGTTGGCCGATATAAAAAGTCGCGTTGACGAAATTAATACCTTTCCTGCGGATGCAGAAAAACCTGTTGTCTCGTTGGCAATACGTAAAAGAGATGTCATCGCTGTCACCGTAGCGAGTATTTATAGCGAAAAAGAAAACCGTGAGTATGCAGAAAAAGTACTCGATGATTTACTTAACAACCCTGCGATCACACAAGTCGATTTGCAAGGCGTGCGTAACTATGAAATATCAATCGAGGTACCACAAGATAAGTTGCGTCAATATGATTTAACTATTGCGCAAATATCTTCTGCCATTTCCAATTCAAGTACCGATATTTCTGCGGGTAATTTAAGAACCCGAGGTGGTGATATTTTACTTAGCTCTAAAGGCCAAGCTTATCGCAAAGACCAATTCGAAAAAATAGCCATTAAAACTAATGTTGATGGTTCTATCATTAGACTAAGTGATATCGCCATTATCAACGATGGGTTTGAGGAAATGCCCGTAAGAGCTAGATTTAATGGGAAAAAAGCGGCTTTTCTTGATGTTTACCGTATTGGTCAGCAAAGTGCTATTGATGTAGCAGAAGCGGTTAGAAACTACATTGATGAGCAACAAGATAGTTTACCTGTAGGGGTTGAATTAAGTTTTTGGGATGATGATTCTCAAATTGTTAAAAACCGTATATCGACATTAACCACTAGTGCTTTGCAAGGGGGAATTTTAGTCCTAGCATTATTAACGTTATTTCTTAGACCTTCTATTGCCTTTTGGGTTTTTATTGGTATTCCTGTCTCTTTTATGGGGGCATTTATCATGATGCCAGTATTTGGTATCACATTAAATATCATGAGTTTATTTGCTTTTATTTTAGTGTTAGGGATTGTTGTCGACGATGCTATTGTGACAGGAGAGAATATTTATACCCATTTAAAAACATCTGAATCGGGTGAAGAAGCTGCTATTCGAGGTACCCAAGAAGTTGCTACCCCCGTCACCTTTGGGATATTAACAACCATTGCCGCTTTTTTACCGTTAGCCTTTATTGAAGGTAATCGTGGCGCTTTATTTGCACAAATACCTGTGGTTGTTATTCCTGTCCTTATATTCTCTTTAATTGAATCAAAATTTGTTTTACCGTCGCATTTAAAGAACTTGAAACTACGTTCTGAAACGTCAAAGCAATCAAAACTTAGTCAATTTCAACAATCGTTCGCCGACGGCTTCGAACGTGCAATTATCCGTTTTTACCAACCGATATTAAAGCGAGCCATTAGAAATAAAACCTCGACTTTGCTTGGCTTTATAGGTGTTTTTTTTGTGATTTTGTCTCTTATTATGAGTGGTTGGACTAAATTTATTTTCTTCCCACGTATTCCTAGTGAAACGGTACGAGCTTATATCACTTTACCCGCAGGAACGCCGTTTGAAGTGACTAATAAGCACATTGTTAACATGGCTGAAAAAGCAGAATTTTTAAAACAAAAATATATTGAGCCTTCCACCAACGAAAGTGTCATTCTTAATATATTAGCCAGTGCAGGTGGCCATAGCGGTGTGGCATATAAAGGCAGTGTGCGTTTTGAAATTACCCCGCCTGAATCTCGTGAACTGGCTATAACATCAGGTGAACTGGTACGTGAATGGCGAAATTTAATTGGCCCTATTCCGGGCGCTGAAAGTGTTACCTTTAGGGCTGAGATAGGTCGTTCTTCTGATCCTATCCATGTGCAGTTTAAATCAAGCTCATTAGAGACGTTAAAAGAAGCTACCGATAAAGTAAAAATTCATTTAGCCACTTACCCTACTGTATTTGATATTGCCGATAGTTTATCCAACGGTAAAGAAGAGTTGCAAATTGAATTAACTGAACAGGGTAAAGCGCTCGGATTAACGCGCGTTAGTATTTCAGGACAAGTTAGAAGTGCGTTTTATGGCTCACAAGTCCAGCGGATTCAACGTGGTAGAGACGATGTTAGAGTTATGGTGCGATTACCATTAGATGAACGCCGTACTATCGCTGATTTAGAAGATATGCTGATTGCTACACCCAATGGTGGCTCAGTACCACTGTCGCATGTGGCCAAGTTAATCGCGGGAAAAAGCCCCTCAACTATTTCAAGAGTAGATCGCTATCGCACTGCATATGTTAGTGCTGATGTAGAAAAAGCGAATACCAACATGACTGTGCTACAAGCGGACTTGAAAAAATATCTAGATGAGCTGATTCTTCATTACCCAGGGCTTAGCCATTCTTTAGAAGGTGAAGCCAAAGAACAACGAGAATCTTTTGGTTCGCTAGCATGGGCGTTAGTATTTGTTTTCTTCATTATTTATGCGCTTTTAGCGATCCCATTTAAATCATATTTACAGCCGATTATTGTGATGAGTATCATTCCCTTTGGCATGATTGGTGCGGTGATTGGACATTGGATCATGGGGATGGAATTGACCATTATGAGTATACTTGGAATGCTGGCGCTCATTGGCGTGGTGGTTAATGACTCTCTGGTACTGGTCGATTTTATTAATAAGAAACGTAGTGAAGGCGGACAGTTAATGGAGGCCGTATTAACAGCAGGTGCTGCGCGGTTTAGGCCTGTTATGCTAACCAGTTTAACCACATTTATTGGTTTAATGCCTTTATTGTTTGAACAATCTACTCAGGCTCAATTTTTAATTCCTATGGCGGTATCATTAGGTTTTGGAATATTATTCGCCACGTTTATCACCTTGATTCTTGTGCCAGTAAATTATCTAATTATTGAGCGGTTAAAGGCTATTTTTTCAGGAAACACCCAGAAAATTGAACAAGATAAAACGCAACTTGTGTAAGGGTAGTAGTCATGGGAGTTAGCTATATTATTACCGGTCTGTTTATCAGCAGATAAAAAAAGAGCTAACCAAGTTAATTGGTTAGCTCTTTTTATTCACTATACCGTAATGGTTAGATATTAAGCATCTTTATGAATGTGAACATCCATTTGTGGATAAGGAATATTTAAGCCTTCACTTTCAAAGGTTTTATATACTTTTTCATTTAATTCAAAGTACACGCCCCAATAGTCAGGTGCATTAACCCATGCTCTAACAGCAAAGTTAACAGAACTATCAGCAAGTGCAGAAACGGCAATAAAGACTTCAGGATCTTTTAAAATACGCGTATCTTCGTCACATAAACGCTTGATAACTTCACGAGCTTTATCTACGTCATCTCCGTAACCAATACCAATTGTCCAATCAACACGTCGTGTCGCTTCAGTTGAATAATTAATCATTGATGATGTTGATAATCCACCATTAGGAACAATGATAGTTTTATTGTCAGGGGTCTTCATAATAGTATTGAAAATTTGAATTTCAGATACTGAACCCACATAACCCTGCGCTTCGATAACATCACCAATTTTGAACGGTTTGAAGATCAAAATCATCACGCCGCCAGCAAAGTTTTGCAACGTTCCCGACAATGCCATACCTACGGCTAAACCAGCAGCACCAAGGATAGCAATAAATGAGGTCATCTCTATGCCCAGCATGCCAAGTGCTGTGATAATTAACATGACTCGCAATAAGCCGTTCACAAGACCTGTTAGGAAAGGCATTAATGACTTATCCGTTCCGCCTTTATTTAAAGCTGCTTCTACACCGCGACCAATGGCTTTTACTATCCAACCACCAATAATCCATACCGCTATCGCCCCAAGTAACTTCGGACCGTAAAGCAATGTCATTTCCGTGATTTGATTAATGATTTCTTCTGCGTTCATATTATTTTCCTATCTTTCATATTATTTTTAAAATGTGCCATAAGGTTTGTTTAACTCTATTTGAGCTTTTTAGCCTAATGGTAATAACTTCACTTGCTTAGTAATTACAAGATTTAATATACGTTAAATCTTGTAATTATGCTGAAAAAAATCGACGAAATCCCTAATATTGCGCTCAAAGGTTGTGTTTAATTTATTATCAATTGATGAGCGTTGAATATATTCAAATAAAAAAGTCGTGATCTATATCAAACAAAAGGCACTAATTATAAAATTTAATGCAAATGATATTGATTCTCATTTAGTTTCGTGTTTTAATGTCGCCACTTTTGAGAGAGTCGCGTTTTCCATCTTTCCTACCGCACCTTTCATCAACGATTTTCGCTAATTTTATTAGCACTATAAGATTAAATAATATAACTATTGGAACCTTAAACATGATGAATAAAACATTAATCGCTTCTGCATTAGTTGGTCTTTTTGCCAGTAATGTCGCACTTGCTAACCAAGAAACTGATGAGTTGCGTAAAGTTATCGCAGATCAGCAAAAAGTTTTAGAGTCGTTAGAAA